>NZ_CBFIEP010000042.1:0-6532 GCF_965661635.1 Pseudemcibacter sp.
TCTTTCTCCTCAGGTCACAAACCTCATCATTAATGCTCAGGATCCGAATATCCTAGAAGGATTTAAAGTTGTGCCTGATCAAGAAAGTCATCTTGGCCCCATTGGCGGTCTTTATTCAGCTTTAAATTATGCACTGGAAAATGATTATCGAAAAATAGTCACTGTACCTTGCGACACACCATTTATACCGAATGATTTTGTGGAAAAATTGTTAAGAATTAAAGATAGCTCTTGTGTTATAGCCTGCTCAGGGGGACGCCTTCATCCAGTTTTGGGGTTATGGGATGTATCGATCATAAATGACGTCAAGGCGTCAATTGAATGCGGCGAATATACTTTAATGAAATTGATTAAAAAGTTGGATTATATTGAAGGTGAGTGGACAGAAAACCCTGATCCATTTTTTAATATTAATACGCGTGAAGATATAAAAGTCGCCGAAAGTCGTTTTATTTTATAATTCGATCTGCAATATCACTGACAATATTTAAGCCCTCTTTTCTCGCAAAAGCGATAAGGGCAATACCAGACTGTTCAGCAAGAGAAACGGCAAGACCCGTAGTCGCAGATACGGCGGCGACGATTGGAATACCAAACAATGCACATTTTTGAACCATTTCGAAACTACAACGGCTTGTGATAAGAGCAAAACCATTTGAAGGGTCGATGTTTTCTCTGATTAAATGACCGATTAATTTATCCAGTGCATTATGCCTGCCCACGTCTTCTCTTATTGCGATAATATGACCCGTATGATCTGCAAAGGCAGCTGCATGAAGCGCGCCGGTTTCTTTATTTAAGTGTTGCTGCGATTTAAGTGAATTCATCGCGTTATGAATGAGTTTAGCATTGGTTTTAAAATCGGAAGTAATTTTCGGCAAGTCCTTTATGGCATGCTCTAACTTATCAACCCCACAAAGACCGCAACCCGTGCGCCCGGAAAGGGTGCGATTATATTTTTCAAGGCGGTGGAAGGCTTGCGCATTTATTTCAATGGCCGCAATTTTTCCTTTTGGTGCGTCTTTGATTTGCGAATAAATAATATCACTTTCTTTTTCAATGATGCCTTCGGTTAAGCTAAAACCATAAGAAAAATCTACTAAGTCAGATGGCGACGCCATCATTACGGCAAAAGTTACACAGTTATATTCAAGAACAACCGGAACTTCTTCTGTAAGTGGTCTATCTTGTTTAATCTCCCCACTCGGGGACCATAAACGCATAGATTTAAAGTTGGCTTTATCCCTCATTATTTTTAACCGCGAGTGCGACGTAATTGACAGAAAAATCATTGTTGCTCAATGACCAAGTTCCTCCTAATGGATTATAAACCATGCCTTGAATGATATTAATATCAAAGCCGCTTATTTTTGCATGCTCACAAAGTTCTGACGGCTTTAAAAATTTTTGCCAGTCATGTGTGCCAACCGGCAGCCACCTTAAAATATATTCTGCACCCGCTATGGCCATCACCCAAGATTTCATTGTCCGGTTTAATGTGGAGAGGGTCATACATCCATCTTTATTCAGTAGTTTATGGCAAGCATCTAAAAATGAAGCAATATCGGCCACATGTTCAATCACTTCCATATTGAGGATGACATCAAATTTCTCGCCTTGGTAGGCTAATTCTTCTGCCGTGATATGCCGATAATCAATATTTAATCCCATCTGTTCTGCATGGACACCCGCCGTTTTAATATTCTTTTCTGCTGCGTCCGCGCCAATTATTTCTGCGCCAAGTCGTGCAATCGGCTCACATAACAGTCCGCCACCACAACCAATATCAAGAATTCTTAAGCCCGCTAGTGGCTTCTCATCATTGGGATCTCTCTTAAAGTGGGCGCAAATCTGATCTCTTACAAATGCGATTCGCGTTGGATTTAATTTATGTAATGGTTTAAACGGTCCATTTGGGTCCCACCACGTGTCAGCCATCGATGAAAAATGTGCAATTTCATCAGGATTAACAGATTTAGCAGTACTTTGGGTATTTTCAGGTGCCATCTTGGCCTCTTTTGATAAAAAAACGAATAATTGCATAATATATACAAGTCCGCACTTGCTTCAAGCACCTATAAGCATATATGTAAGGCTCAGATTATTTTTTATGAAAAACTATAAGTTAAGAGAATTATTTTATGTCGCGAATTGTCATGAAATTTGGCGGAACCTCTGTTGCGGATTTAGATCGAATTCGAAATGTAGCAAACCGTGTTAAAAAAGAAGTAGACGCCGGAAATCAGGTTTCGGTATTTGTATCCGCAATGGCTGGTACAACGGACCGCTTGGTTGGTTACGTCGAGGGAATATCACCAATGCATGATGCCCGTGAATATGACACGGTTGTTTCGGCTGGGGAACAAATAACAGCAGGGCTGCTTGCCATCGCTTTGCAAGACATAGGTGTTCCTGCCCGTTCATGGCTTGGATGGCAAATCCCAATGAGAACCAACAAGGTTCATAGTGCGGCGCGCATTGAGGATATAGGTACTGAAGAACTTATAAGCCGAATGGAAGACGGAACTGTTTGTGTAATTGCAGGGTTTCAAGGGATATCAGAAGACAATCGTATTACCACGCTAGGTCGTGGCGGCTCTGACACGTCTGCCGTTGCATTAGCGGCGGCGGTAAATGCCGATAGATGTGATATTTATACTGATGTTGAGGGAGTTTATACGACGGATCCGCGAATTGTACCAAAAGCAAGAAAGCTCAACAAAATTACATATGAAGAAATGCTCGAAATGGCGTCTCTTGGCGCCAAGGTGCTTCAAACGCGCTCGGTTGCGATGGCGATGAGCCATGGTGTTCGGGTTCAAGTATTATCAAGTTTTACAAATAAACCAGGAACCATGGTTGTTGATGAGGAAGAAATTGTGGAAAATCAAGTTGTAAGCGGCATCACTTATGCCAAAAACGAAGCACAAGTGACGATTGTCGGTGTTAAGAATAAACCCGGCATTGCCAGCGATGTATTTACGCTTTTAGCAGACAATAATATTAATGTTGATATGATCATTCAAAATGAAACAGAGGACGGTCGTAAGACTGACCTAACATTTACGGTACCTGAAAATGATGTAGAAAAATCACAAGAAGCATTAAAAGCTGCATCGGATATTGAATTTAACAATGTGATCACGGATGAAAATGTTGTGAAAATTTCTGTTGTTGGTGTTGGTATGCGTTCTCATGCGGGTGTTGCAGCCACTATGTTTAAAACACTTGCTGATAAAGGCATTAACATTCAAGTGATTTCAACGTCTGAAATCAAAATCAGTGTTCTTATTGATGCTGAATATACTGAACTTGCGGTTCGGGCTCTTCATACAGCTTATGGACTTGATGTCGAATAAAATAAAACAATAAGAATAAAAATAAAGGGCGAGAAAATGAACACTGAAGGCTATGATAAACTAAAAAAACTATGGAAGCGTGGCACAGACTTTCTTGGTACTGAATATGCGATCATGGGCGGCGCTATGAGCTGGCTATCTGAAAGTAATTTGGTGAGCGCACTATCAAATGCAGGCGGTTTCGGCGTTATTGCTTGCGGGAGTATGACTCCGGACCTTTTATCGGTGGTGATTGAAGAAACACACGCGAAAACTAAAAAACCTTTTGGCGTTAATTTAATTACCATGCATCCACAAATTGATGAACTTATTGATGTCACTTTGGCCCATAATGTAAAATATGTGGTCTTAGCTGGTGGTATTCCTTCTGGCGGCTCTATTAAAAAAATTAAAGAGGGTGGCACAAAGGTCATTTGTTTCGCCCCAGCTCTTAGCCTTGCTAAAAAATTAATCCGCAATGGTGTTGATGCCCTCGTCGTTGAGGGCTCTGAAGCCGGTGGGCATATTGGCCCTGTTTCTACATCCGTATTGGCGCAAGAAATACTTCCGCATATTAGTGATTTACCAATTTTCGTTGCTGGCGGTATTGGTCGCGGAGAAGTCATGGCGTCATATTTACAAATGGGTGCTTCAGGAGCACAGCTAGGAACAATGTTTGTTTGTGCGGAAGAATCAATCGCACATGAAAATTTCAAGAAAATGTTTATGCGCGGGAACGCTAGGGATGCGGTAACATCCGTTCAAATCGATAAACGTTTTCCAGTAATACCAGTTCGAGCATTAAAAAATTCTGCATCAATTGAATTTATGGACGTACAACGCGAAGTTATTAATAAATATCAATCTGGCGAACTTGAAATGGAAGCGGCCCAACTTGAGATTGAACATTATTGGGCAGGCGCATTGAAAAGGGCCGTTATTGACGGAGACGTGGAAAATGGATCTGTCATGGCAGGACAAAGCGTCGGAATGGTGAAGAAAATTCAACCTGTTTCAGAAATACTCGAGAATCTGGTACAACAGGCAGCGAATCAACTGGCTTAGAAATAAAACAAGAGGAATAGCCAAATCAAGGAGGGCAATGTGACCCCCACTAAAAACGCACCGCGTCAATTAATGCGGCAGCTACATGAAATTATGGCAAGTGCGGACGATGCGGAAAAACGTCTGAACAGAGTTGTGCACCTTGTGGCCAGTAATATGGTCGCGGAGGTTTGCTCTGCCTATTTCATTCGTGGAGGAGATATTCTTGAGCTCTTTGCAACAGAAGGACTTAATGCAGAAGCGGTTCATCAAACACGATTAAGGGTGGGTGAAGGACTGGTTGGGCTGGTTGCTTCTATGGGGACATCATTAAATTTAAGTGATGCACAAAGCCATCCAAAATTTGCTTACCGACCAGAAACGGGGGAAGAAATTTATAAATCACTTATGGCTGTTCCTATTCTCAGGGCGGGTCGTGTGGTTGGTGTATTGGTCGTGCAAAATAAAATTAGTCGTCATTATTCTGAGGAAGAAGAAGAGGCCTTACAAACGGTTGCTATGGTGCTTGCCGAGCTTGTGGTGAGTGGTGACCTGATCACGTCGCCTGATGAAGATGATGCTTTAGATAAAGCGGCAATTACACGTTACGCAGGTAAAGTCTTTGCTGAAGGCTTAGCTGAAGGCGTAGCTGTAATGCATGAACCTCGCGCCGAAATTATTCAGCACTTATCGGAAGATTATGATCATCAAAAAGAAAGACTGGCAACGGGCTTTGATAATTTAAATAAGCAGCTCGATGATATAATGTCCGCGGAAGATATTATTCATCACGGAGAACATAGAGAAATTCTTGATGTTTATAAATTGTTTGCCCGCGATAAAGGCTGGCGTATCAAGATTGAGAATGCCATTGAAAGCGGATTAACGGCAGAAGCGGCCGTAGAGAAAATTCAAATCGAAAACCGCTTTAGAATGATGAAAACCGATGACCCTTATCTTCGTGAACGCCTTAGCGATCTTGATGATCTGGCCAATAGATTAATTCGACATTTAATGGGTAAAGCCGGAACGGCAGCAGAAAAAACACTGCCTGATGATGCAATCGTAATTGCCGAAAATATGGGACCCGCAGAATTATTGGATTATGACCGAGATAAATTACAGGCAGTTATCCTTCAAAATGGCGCTTCCACATCACACGTCGCAATTGTGGCTCGTGCTCTTGGTGTTCCAATGATAGGTCAAGTGGATAAAGGCCTGCTTGATATTGATGAAGGTGTCCGTTTAATCGTTCATGGGTTAGACGGTGAAATATTTGTTTCGCCCCCTCCTGAGATTTTGGAAAGTTACCGTAATGCGATTACTGACCGCGCAGAACTTCTCGCGTCCTACGAAGGCTTAAGAGACAGAAGAGCAGTAACAAAAGACGGCGTTGAAATTGATCTCGTAGTTAATGGCGGCCTTGCTATTGATATTGAAGGAATGCATAGGACGGGTGCAAGCGGTGTTGGACTTTTTAGAACTGAATTTCAATTTATGATTAGTGAAACTTTACCACGAATCAAACCACAAGCAGAATTTTATAAATCGATTATCGAAGAAGCGAGAGGTAAGCCTGTCACTTTCAGAACGCTTGACATAGGTGGTGATAAGGATGTCTCCTTTTTAAAGCGCGAAAAGGAAGATAACCCTGCGCTTGGCTGGCGGGCCATAAGAATAGCATTAGACCGTCCTGCATTATTAAGATATCAATTGCGCGCTCTTATTACCGCTTCTGCCGGTACTACTTTGCATGTGATGTTTCCAATGATAACAAATGTTGCAGAGTTTCAAAAAGCGCGCTCAATTCTTGATAAAGAATTAGAACGTCACCGCATAAATAATCGGGCCATGCCGTCTGACATTAAAGTTGGAACCATGCTGGAAGTACCAAGTTTGGTTTGGCAGTTAGACCATTTATTGCCTCTGGTTGATTTTATCTCCATCGGCAGCAACGATCTGATGCAATTCTTTTATGCGGGCGATCGGAACAACCCTAAACTTAATAATCGCTATGACACGATTGCGCCTCCCGCTTTAAATATGCTGAAATTCATTGTGGAAAAATGCGATCACTATAATGTTCCATTAACGCTTTGTGGCGAAATCGGCGGCAAAGCAATTGGCGCACTGGCCTTAATTGCACTTGG
>NZ_CBFIEP010000043.1:0-19466 GCF_965661635.1 Pseudemcibacter sp.
GCGACCATTGCAAAAATGGATGTTGTTATTGCCGCCGCACTAGCGCCAGCTGAGCCGTCTTCACAAGACAGAAAAGTTGCTGCTACTGCGGTTACAACACGAAACCAAGCAAGAGCAGAGCTATTAAGTCAGAGAAAAGAAACTAGCAGCTTTATTGGCAGAGATAGAAGGTGTGGGTATTAAAAATATTACCTTTTCTGGTGGTTCTGGGGAAATTCTGAAAACATTAGGATTGATTACTGCGATGGAAGGCGGTTCAGTATTAACTGCTGATCCGACGTATCATGGATTAACCAGATATGCCATTAATAGAAATGTTGAAATAAACCGTGTCCCCGTCGATGATACGATGACAATCGACCTCGATTTATTTAGAGAGGCTTATACTGACGACGTTAGTATTATATATTTGGTTAATCCCAACAATCCGCTCCCTACGATAATGGAAAAAAATAAATTAAGAGATTTCTGCATTGAGATGTCAAAAAAATGTTTAGTCTTTATCGACGAAGCCTACCATGAGTTTGTCGATAACTCAGATTATGCGACGATGGTGCCACTAACCGCCACACATGAAAACATCGTTGTAGCGCGGACAGCTTCTAAAATTCACGGATTTGCCGGTATTCGTCTAGGGGTTGCCTATGGTTCTGAAATGTGGATAGAAAAAATCAATGAGTACATAACCGGATCAACTAATCAATTGGCTTGTAGTGGAGCGTTAGCAAGTTATCGGGACACAGATACACAAAAATTTGTTCTTCAAAAAAACCGGGAAAGCAAAGAAATAGTTTACAATCTGTTTGATAAGCACAATGTAAGGTATATGAAATCCAATACAAACTTCATATTCTTTGAGACTGGTATTGATGTAAATGAGGTTAGAGAAAGGTTCCAAAAACATGGCATACTTGTGGGACGTCAGTTCCCGCCGTATCTGACTTGGTGTCGTGTAAGTATGGGTAAGCCAGAGGATATGGAATATTTCGCACAAATTTATGAAAAAGAGTTTGTCTCTTAGCTGATCTGAAGCCAATTTGTATCCACTAGGAACGTCTGCTTATGGCCGAAAGTAGATTTTATAGCGTATGACCGCTTTCGACCTAAAGCGGACAGCCACAACTAATTGATTTGAATTAACTTTGTAACTTTGTAAGATATTTCCAAAATCAATATTAGCGGAAGGTTTAATATGAGCCAAAATTCATACACTCTATTACCAATTGACGAAGAAGTTGAAGTATCACCAGGATTATTCGTTGAGCGAAGATCGTTTATGGCTGTATTTGGTGGAATGGCACTAACAATGGTGTCAAATTTAAATGCTCGTGCGGCTATTGAAGAAAGCGTGGACAAAAATCTATCATTTGAACAATTTTTATCAGAAGCAAACCCATTGGCACAAAGGCTGGTGGGCGACATATCAGCTTCGGGGCAGGATCGTTATCTGAGCACCGTTGCCGCACTCACAGCAAAGCTAAGAGGTATGCCCATGCCTGCAAGGTGGAATAACACAGGTCAAGGCCTAAAAGAGGAAGATTATAAAATAGGCGTTCATCCCGGCGGTAACCCTTTTACAGTTCTGCACTGGCGGTTGGAGCCGGGAGCAATCTGCCGTCCTCATGTTCATGAATATGGAAATGTAGTTTCCGTTGGATTAGAAGGCGTTGTGCGGGTTAATAATTATATATCAACAGGATCATTTGATTATAAAAATAATGGCACATTTCAAGTGCAGAAAACGGTCGATCAAATTCTTTCACCGGGCTCTGTTAATTTAGTATCTCTTGACATGGTCCACAGTTTCCAAGCAGGGCCAGACGGAGCAAGAGGACTGGATATCACCACTCGTCTTAAGCCAAAACCAGAACATAGCACGCCTTATTTATCAATTGCAAAGACTGCGCTTGATGAAAACACAAGCATATATGATGCCTCATGGGCGTTTTCTTCTTAATCTGAAAAAAAACTTATGAGACCTAATTACCCAACGACTATTTCTGGCAGAAAGCAGGTATTCTTGAAACATGTTGGATAAATATTCAGTTTGTATTCAGTTTTGGTGTGCCACTAATAGGTATTTGATCACGTTAAAGGTGAAAAACCTATGAATATAAAAATGAAGCATTTTGTTATTATTTTTTTACTCTTTCTAACCGCGTGTGGGGGTGGTTTTTCTGGCGAATATAGGACCCTTCAGGGTGCAATCGTAATGGATTTTAGACCCGACGGTAGAGTAACACAGTCGATGGTCGGGAATAGTTTTGCCGAGTTTGATTTTGAAAGAGATGGCGATGAAATCAAAATATACGTCGCTCCGGGCTTAGCTCAAATATATGAAATACAGAGTGACGATGTGCTTATTGGTCCGGGCGGAGTTACGCTGGTCAGAAGACGTTAATTAAACGCCTGCTGGCCTTTAGCAGACACTGGCGTTTTATTGATGGTTGAAAACATTTTCTTTATAAATTAATTGAAATATCCCTTAGTTTTATTTGCAAATGCGACAAGTGATAGCATCACAGGTACTTCAACTAAAACTCCCACTACCGTTGCCAAAGCGGCACCAGAGTTGAGACCAAAAAGACTTATAGCCACCGCAACGGCAAGTTCAAAAAAGTTTGACGTGCCAATCATAGCGGCAGGGGCGGCCGTGCTGAACGGGACGCGCCAAAAGTATGCCCACCCATAGGCAAAAGCGAATATACCGTAACTTTGGACAAGCAATGGAATGGCAATAAGGGCGATCACCATCGGCTTCTCAATAATTATGCCTGCCTGAAAACCAAACAGTAAAACAACCGTTGCAAGCAGTCCCATGATCGAAAACGGTTTGATCTGGCCAGTGAACTTCGCGACATGGTCATGGTTTTTCATCGCGTCTAACTTTTTGCAGGTGATATACCCCGCAGTCAGCGGAATAAGTACGTAGAGAAGGACGGATAACAAAAGCGTTTTCCACGGTACGATAATATCTGTAATACCGAGAAGTAGTGCTGTAATCGGCGCAAATGCAAAAATCATGATAATATCATTTACCGACACCTGAACGAGTGTGTAATTCGCATCACCTTTAACGAGCTGGCTCCATACAAATACCATAGCTGTGCATGGAGCTACGCCGAGCAGGATCATGCCTGCAATATATTCCTTGGCATCTTGTGGTTCAACCAATCCAGAAAAGAGATGTTCAAAAAACAGGATGCCGAGGGCCGCCATCGTAAAAGGTTTAATAAGCCAGTTTACCACCAACGTAATGCACAAGCCTTTGGGTTTTTTTCCGACATTTTTGATCGAACCGAAATCAACATTTACCATCATTGGATAGATCATTACCCAAATAAGAAAACAACCACTAGATTGACGCTCGCATATTCAAAGGAAGCAATCATTTGAAACGTACTAGGCATTAGCAGACCAAGTCCAACACCCGCAGCCATACATAAACCTACCCATATAGAAAGAAATCGTTCAAAAATGCCCATAGGTGATAAATCTGTTTGAGCCATAAATAAAACTCCTCATTATCATATAGTTTTCCCATTGGAGAGTGAGTGTAGCTTCAACGAATAAATTAATCTAGTGGTAGATTACGACTGTCCACTTTGGGTCGAAAGCGGACATTCAGATTTATATTCAAAGAGCCTTAATAATATCCTCGACCATTTTCTTGGCATCGCTAAAGAGCATCATGGTGTTGTCTTTAAAGAAAAGTTCGTTTTGAACACCGGCGTAACCCGAAGCCATACCGCGTTTTACGAATAATACTGTTCCGGCAAATTCAACATCTAAAACAGGCATGCCGTATATGGGGCTTGCTTTATCGGTTTTGGCTGCTGGATTGGTTACATCATTGGCACCAATGACAAAGGCAACGTCGGTGGCGGAAAACTCACTGTTGATATCTTCAAGTTCAAATACTTCGTCATATGGGACATTGGCTTCTGCGAGTAGCACATTCATATGGCCGGGCATACGCCCCGCTACCGGGTGAATGGCGTATTTAACGTTGACGCCTTCTTCTTTAAGGGCGTCACACATTTCACGTAAAGCATGTTGTGCTTGTGCGACGGCCATGCCGTAACCGGGAACAATAATAACGGAAGATGCATTTTTCATAATAAAGGCGGCATCATCAGCGGCCCCTTGCTTAACGGGGCGAGTTTCAACTTCACCGCTACCTGCAGCAGCATCCGCACCACCAAATCCACCAAGAATCACACTAATAAAAGAACGGTTCATGGCGGCACACATAATATAACTTAGGATCGCGCCGGATGAACCAACAAGGGCACCCGTTACGATTAATGCATTATTTTGTAAAGTAAAGCCAATGCCTGCTGCGGCCCAACCAGAGTAACTATTAAGCATGCTAACGACTACGGGCATATCAGCCCCGCCAATTGGAATGATAATTAAAAAACCAATGATGAAGCTTAGAGCGATAATATACCACATCAAATCTCCACCACCCGAAGCGGAAAGATCATCGGTTGAAAACATGAAGATAAGGGCAACGATAGCAATCGCGAGAGCTGCATTCACAATATGCTGCATGGGGAGTAGAATTGGGGCGCCGGACATATTGCCGTTTAATTTTGCAAAAGCAATTACGGAGCCGGAAAATGTAATTGCACCAATGGCCGCACCAAGCGCCATTTCAACGCGACTTGCCATAAAGATATGACCCATTTGATCAACAATGTTAAACCCGCCGGGGTCAAGAAATGCCGCTGCAGCAACAAGAACGGCTGCCAGCCCCACCAATGAATGGAATGCGGCAACCAGCTGCGGCATTGATGTCATGGCAATTCGGCCCGCTGTCACAAGACCAATACCAGCACCAACAGCAATAGCGATGGCAATCCACGTATATGAAATGATTTCAGGGTTTGCGAGTGTGGTTATCACGGCAATCGCCATACCTAGCATGCCGTACATGTTTCCTTTACGAGAGCTTTCTGGTGAAGAGAGACCACGGAGTGCCAAAATGAATAAAACACCAGCAATCAGATAAGCGACGGCGGTTATGTCAATGATATTTTGTTCAGACATCACTTTGCCTCCTTTTTATCGGTTTGCGGTTTTTTCTTATACATACTGAGCATGCGGTGGGTGACGGCAAACCCGCCGAATATATTAATTGCGGCCAAAGTAATTGCAATAATGCCGAGGATTTTTGCCATGCTCATGGTTTCGGGGCCAGCGGCAATAAGCGCACCGACAATGATCACCGATGAAATGGCATTTGTTACTGCCATTAATGGCGTATGAAGGGCGGGTGTAACGCTCCAGACCACGTAGTAGCCAACGAAAATCGCCAGTACTAAAAGGGATATTTGCGATACAAAAGAAGACATCGAAGCGGTTTGTGTGGCCATATCAGCTAATTGGTTGATCTGATCCATTTTAATTCTCCTCTTTTAGTTGTTCTTGGAGTAAACGTTCATGGACGATTTTTCCGTCCTTGGTTAAAAGTGTTCCGACAATAATTTCATCTTCCCAATCAATATTGAGACCATTTTTCTCTTCGTTTACCAATGGGGTAATAAAGTTGAGTAAGTTCTTTGCATATAAAGCACTGGTATCGGCAGCAAGATTGCTGGCAACATTTAGATGGGCAACGATGATAACACCATTTTCAGTGATGATTGTTTCGCCGGGTTTTGTCATGCTGCAATTTCCGCCAGCAGGCGCAGCAAGATCAATAATAACTGAGCCGGGTTTCATGCTTTTCACCATCTCATCATCAATTAGAATAGGGGCGGGGCGTCCTGGGATAAGTGCAGTCGTAATAGCGATATCCTGTTTTTTAAGGGTACTGGCAATCAATTGGGCTTGAGCACGTTTATAATCGTCGCTCATTTCTTTGGCATAACCACCTTCGGCGTCACCGCTTTCATCGCTTTCAACCATAATGAATTTTCCGCCGAGGCTTTCGACTTGTTCTTTTGTCGCGGACCTAACATCGGTGGCTGATACGACGGCACCAAGACGTTTTGCAGTGGCAATTGCCTGAAGCCCAGCAACACCAACGCCCATGATCATCACTTTAGCAGGTGCAACGGTTCCTGCGGCTGTCATCATCATTGGAAAAGCACGGCCATAGTGATGGGCGGCATCGATGACGGCGTTATATCCTGCTAAGTTTGATTGGGACGAAAGAACATCCATACTTTGTGCGCGGGAAATCCGCGGCATAAATTCCATAGAAAAGGCTGCAATATTACCTGCTGCATAGGCCGCATTATGTTCTGGGCTGAGCATAGGATCTAAGGTGGATATTAATATCGTTCCCTTTTTTATCAGTGATACTTCGTCCAATTCTCCTTCGGATGCCATCATCGGCTTTTGAACTTTTAAAATAATATCGGCATCTTTATAAATTGATGATACGTCATCAACGATTGTTGCGCCCGCATCTTGATAATCGTTATTCATGATTTGACTGGCTTTTCCGGCATCTTTTTCAATAGATACATTAAAGCCTAATGCGATATATTTTTTAACTGTATCGGGAGTTGCTGCAACGCGTTTTTCGTGTTGCCGCCGTTCTTTTGGGATCGCTATTTTCATTTTTCCGCCTCTTGGGTTGGTCGTTAGATTGTGTTCGACTCATTCCTCTTAAGGTAAACAGTTTAACAGAAAATATAGTTAATGTATAAATGATTTTTTTTCTTAGTGTTGTTGAAATATTAATAATTGTCCCGTTATGATACAGTCATTAATTATGACTGGAACTGATATTTAACGATAAAAAAGAAAAATAATACATTTGATTCTGTAATTGGTACGAGTGATGTGATGGTACGCGCAAAAACCCTTGCGCGTAAGGGAGCTAAGACAAATGTACCGATTTTATTAAGTGGTGATAGTGGTGTTGGTAAAGAAATATTCGCACGCGCAACTCACATGGAAAGTGACCGTAGTGAAAAACCATTTGTTGTTGTTAACTGTGGTGCTTTGCCAGAAAATTTGGTTGAAAGTATACTTTTTGGTCACGTTAAAGGTGCCTTTACAGACGCCATTGAAGATCACGCCGGTAAATTTACGGAAGCCAATGAGGGCACCATATTCCTTGAAGAAATTGGTGAACTACCGCTTGATATACAAGTGAAGTTATTAAGGGTCCTTCAGGAAAATGAAGTTGATCCGGTTGGCGGTGAAAAGGTCCATAAAATTGATGTGCGAATAATTTCAGCGACAAATAAAAATTTACAAGAATTGGTCGCTAATGGTCAATTCCGTGAGGATCTTTTTTATAGGGTTAATGTATTTCCTGTTGAAATTCCTCTGTTGAATAAGCGGCAGGGTGATATTCAAACTTTGGTTAGTCATTTCGTGCAAAAAGTATGTGACCGCGAAGGGCGCATGATCAAATCACTTACAACAAATGCAACTATGCTTTTAAATTCTTATCATTGGCCGGGAAATGTAAGGCAACTTGAAAATGCGGTGATGCGTGCGGTTATTCTATCAGATGGTGATATGATTACAGATAAGGATTTCCCGCAAATTCTTGAAGATATAAAAAGACTTGCTAAAGAGAATAAACGTAAAAACCGTCGTGCGGATGATTTAATTCGCGAGCTTGATATCCCGAAAGAATTTCATTATGTGACCATCTACGATGAAAAAGCGAACGTTCGTAGACTTGATCATATCGAAAACATTATGATTAGATATGCTTTTGTTCGTTATAAAGGAAAGATGACAGAAATCGCTAGACGCCAAGGAATGGGTAGATCCACTCTTTACCGTAAAGCGGCTGAAATTGGACTTCTTGACGAGTAAAATTGCGTTAAAGCGACACATTTTTGCGATAAGTGGTTTTATTATCTGCTTAATATTTACGTAGACACTATTAATTATAGTTTATCAACGAATAAAAAAGGTGTCTTTTTAATGATTTATCTTATTGCGATTTTACTTCCGCCACTTGCGCTTTTATTTAAGGGTAAAATTTTTCAAGCGATTTTTAATGCAATCTTTTGGTTTTACGGATTAATTTTCTTGCTTCTTAGTGGTGTTATACTATGGGGTATTTGTGCGGTATGGGCGATCGTTGTAGTCAAAGGTGTTAACGACGATGAAAGAACCCAAAAAATTATTGATGCCATTAATTCAAAAGATTAAAAAAGGCGGCCATTTATAAGCCGCCTTGTAATTTTGGAAAACTATCCGCGGATCATGCCGAGTGCATGAGTGTAAACATCAAGCAAAGCTTCTTGTTCTTGCCTGTCATTTTCATCCATTTTACGTAAACGAATAATTTGACGCATAATTTTCGCATCAAAACCTGTTGATTTTGCTTCTGCGTAAATATCTTTAATGTCGTCTGCGAGTGCTTTCTTCTCTTCTTCTAATCGCTCAATTCTTTCGATGAATGATTTTAAGGCGTCGGCGGCGATGCCACCTGCTTCTACGTCTACCATTAATTACTTCCTTAAGTTTATTTTGATTTCATTTCTTTATTTTTTAAAAGACTTTCGTCCATGCGTTTCATTTGTTCATCTGTTGCTGGTGTTTGGTATTTATCTTTCCATTCATTATGGGGCATGCCGTAAACTGTTTCGTATGCTTCATCTTTATCCATATCTATACCGAGCGCTTCTGCTTCGGCGGCGTACCATTTTGAAAAACAATTTCGGCAAAAACCAGCAAGCCCCATCAAGTCAATGTTTTGTGCATCTGTTCTTAATTGAAGATGAGCAATAATACGTCTGAATGTTGCGGCTTCTATCTCTGTTTTTGTTTTATCGTCCATCTTTAACTCCGTTAATAATGTTTTGTGTCGCGCATTTCCGGCAATTCACGAATAGCTTTTAAATCTTCAATTAATATACCGCACCATTTTTCAATGCCACTTTGGTGATTAATTTCGTCTTGTCTTATTTCAATGTTCACATGGGGGAAACCGTGTTTTGTGCCATGTGTATTCATGGTATGGTTTAATTCTTGTCCGCTATAGGGTTCATTATCTCCTACAATTAAGCCGCGACTAGAAAACCTTTCAATAAGGGCGTTGGCTGCTCTCTTATCTTTGTTCCAAAGCATTCCCGTATGCCATGGTCTATCGAACCCTGCCATATGCGGTGTAAAGCTATGCATGTTAAATATTATCGGCGCGTGATCATATGTTGATTTTTCTTGGATGATTTGATCCGCTTTATTATGAAAGGGATTATAAAATCGATTAATGCGGTGATCGATGTCGGCTTTCTTTAAATTCATGTTACCTGTAATTTCATGACCATCACTAATTGATGGAATAAGTCCGTGTTGATCTAGCGCACGGTTCGCATCAATTAATAACCGTGAAAAATTAGCGATCACCGCGGGGGCATCAAGTGCTTCTGCGATGTTTCTTGTGACTTCTGCTATTCCTATATCCCAAGCAATATGAAGTTTAAGTTGTTCGTCAGTCAAGCCTAAGTTGTCATATTCAGGAGGGATATGATTACTGGCGTGTTCGCACAAAAAAACGATATTTGCTTTACCATTTGGATTAATTGTTTCAACAGGCATTTTGTTCTAATTTTCATAATGAATCGGATAGATGTTTATATCGGAAATAAAGAGGGTGTGTAAAAATATTTTTCAATGATTAAAGAATTTTATGCTGTACAGCAGTCTGTCTCTATGTATTAATAATTATATAAAAAAATAACGCAAAATGAGGGGCGAACGAATGTCTTTTGAAACCAACGGGAAATATTTTAAAAATCTTCTTTTATCTGGAATTTTTATTGCTGCTAGTAGTGTGGTAATGGCAAGCCCATCTCAAGCGGCTGACTGTAATGATAATATGGATTGTAAGTCGTCTTGGCTCTCTCTTTCATCAGACGAAAAAGAAACCGTATTTGAATTTGCAGAAGATTATAAAGCATTTATGGACAAAGCCCGCACGGAGTTAACTTTTGTGACAGAAGCGATAAAAATTGCTGAGGCAAATGGGTTTAAGCCGCTTCGTGATGATAGTCCTATGACACCGGGCGCCAAATATTATGACAACAACCGCGACCGCGCGATTTCGTTGATAGTTATTGGTGAAGAAGATTTTTCCACTGGAATTAATGTAGTTGCGGCACATATCGATAGCCCAAGGTTAGAGCTTAAAAATGTGCCTCTATATGGAAAAGGTGAATTTGCGCTCTTTCAAACTAATTATCATGGTGGCATTAAAATACATCAATGGACAAATATTCCGTTAGCGATTATCGGACGTGTTGACAAGAAAGACGGCACAACCGTTCAGATAAACATAGGCATGGATGAAAATGATCCTGTGTTTGTCATTCCGGAAGTATCACCGCATACGGACCGCGGCTTTAGAAATAAAACCGTCGGGGAACATCTAAAAGCTGAGGACATGGATCCGGTTGTAGCACACATTCCTGGACCAGATGGTGATGTCTCTAATCAAGTTGAACAATTTCTCAAAAGTAACTATGGCATTACCAGAGGGGATCTTGTTTCAGCAGAACTAGCGCTCGTACCGGCGATGAAATCTCGGGATATGGGATTTGATCGTAGCATGGTTGCGGCCTATGGTCATGACGACCGTTTGGCTGGATATGCGGATATCAGAGCCATTTTGGACATTGGTACACCTACTAAAACTGCGATTGCTCATCTTGTAGATAATGAAGAAGTTGGGAATGTGAATAATACAGGGGCAAAATCTCAATATTTTTCCAATTTGGTTTCAAGACTTATTGAAGCAAAAATGGGCGATGAAATGCGCGAAACATATGTGAGGCGCACATTATCAAAAAGCCGTATGATTTCAATTGATGTTAACCCCGGAATAAACCCAATGCGTCCGAGTGCATGGGAGCCGCTGAATGCACCGCGTCTTGGGTATGGTGTTAATCTTAAGCTTTATGGGCGCGGGTTTAACGCGAATTCTGAATATATTGCCTATATCCGTAAAACGCTTGATGATGCCGATGTGCCTTGGCAAACGGCCACCTATAAAGTTGGTGAAGCAGGTGGGGGCACTATTGGCGGTGAATTTGCAAGGCAAGATATGAATGTTATTGATTTTGGTGTGCCTGTTCTTTCAATTCATACGCCATATGCTGTTAGTGCTAAAGTGGATATATGGAATTTATATCGTGCTTGTAACGCCTTTTTTAAAAAATAATTGATAGGAATTTTTTATGCACCGAAATAGACGCACGCGTATCATTGCGACGCTTGGCCCAACTTCAAATACATTCGAAGTTGTCAAAAGCTTATCTGATGCTGGGGCAGATGTTTTTCGGCTTAACATGAGCCACGGCACACATCAAGATGCCGCAGCGCTTCATGCAACTGTTAGAGACGTTGAAAAAGAAACGGGAAGACCTATCGGTATTTTGGCAGATTTACAAGGGCCAAAGCTGCGAATTGGTGTGTTTTCTGCTGATAAAGTTGAATTGGTAAATGGTCAAATATTTACCCTTGATATGAATGATGAAGAAGGAACCTTAGATCGAGTGACGCTGCCGCACCCTGAAATATATCAAGCGGTTCAGCCAAAAACCGAACTTTTATTAAATGATGGAAAAATTCGTCTTCATATTGAAAAAGTTGAGGCCGATAAGATCACAACGACAGTGCTTGTTGGTGGTGAGTTATCGAACCGCAAAGGGGTTAATGTGCCAAGTGCTATATTACCACTCGCTGCATTAACAGATAAAGATAAAAAAGATTTAGACTTCGCCCTTGAACTTGGGGTTGATTGGGTTGCGCTTTCATTTGTGCAACGGCCGGAAGATGTTCAAGAAGCAAAAGACATCATTAATGGACGTGCCAATATTATGGCGAAAATTGAAAAACCATCTGCGGTTCATGAAATTGATCAAATCATTGAAGTTGCTGACGGCGTTATGGTTGCGCGAGGTGACATGGGTGTTGAGCTTCTAATGGAACTTGTTCCAGCGAAGCAAAAGAAAATTATCCGCCATGCGAGAAGGGCAGGAATCCCCGCAGTAGTTGCAACACAAATGTTAGAAAGCATGATCATGTCACCGGTGCCAACAAGGGCCGAAGTGTCGGATGTGGCAAATGCTGTTTTTGATGGGGCGGATGCGATTATGTTATCGGCTGAATCTGCGGCGGGAGAATATCCGATTGAAGCGGTTTCGACCATGAATAGAATTGCTCGTACAATTGAAAGTGAACCAAGTTATTTGAGAATGCTTGATAAGGATGAAGCTACTCCCGAAGCGACAACGGCTGATGCGATAAGTGCAGCGTCGAAGCAAGTCGCTAAAACTATTGAAGCACAAGCAATTGTTACTTATACGGGATCAGGTTCAACTGCAGTAAGAGCATCAAGAGAACGTCCGCAGGCGCCTTTATTAGTGCTTACCCCGAATATATCCACGGCGCGCCGCTTAGCACTCGTTTGGGGATTAAATTGCGTTTATTCACAAGATGCCGTTGATTTTCAAGATATGATCGATAAAGCATGTAAAATTTGTAATGAATATGGATATGCCAAGCTAAATGATCGAATCGTTATCATGGCGGGAATGCCATTTGGCACACCAGGAAAAACAAATGTTCTTAGAATTTCACGGGTTCGATCACATCATTTAAAAAGTTAAAGATGTATTCTAAAATCATGTTTAGAAACGCTTTTCTTTAAATATAAAATAATAAAAGGCTTAAATAGAAGAAGGCCGAGCCCTTGGGGGGGAAGCTCGACCTTCTGTTTGAAACAGACCGAAGTCTATTACAAATAAATTTTACAGATTTGATGTATTGCTGTCAATAATGATTAACACTTAACCTTGTCTAGCTTTAAAGCGACGGTTAGTTTTGTTAATTACATATATTCTGCCTTTACGACGGATCACACGACAATCGCGGTGACGACCTTTTAAAGACTTAAGTGAGTTTACGACTTTCATAATCTATCTCATCTGTTTAAATTCTATTTATATGATCTTCTTGACCAAAGAGAGCATTAGCTCTTCAAACTTTGGAGGGAAGCTATAGGTGTGACACTTAAATGTCAATCAAATATATAGCAAAAATCAAAAAAAATCACGAATAGAGAATTATCAGCTTTTTAGCAGATTTTAACGCTTTCTTTATCACTGTTTCAGTATAATTTTGTCATAAAACACACAAAATGATGTCTTTCATCATAAAGGGTAGGGAAAGTTATGGATAACGCAGTTGCAGAGAATCACGAGATTGATATGACTTTAGCTGAAAAACCAGAATTAAATAGATTAAAATCGGTCGGCTTTATTACTGAAATAAGCGGTAGTGGTGCCAAAGCACTTTGTGATGTTCGTGTATTACGTGAAATGTCGAGTGTGGATAGTGATTATGCTGATTTCGCGCCGGGACAAATCGGTACGATCCTAAAGGTAAAAGTGACTAAAGGTTTTCTGTTTATGACCGTACGCGATATTGTAACCAATTATTCAAATGGTGAACCAACGAACAAAGTCGCTATGAGTTTGGATTTTCTTGGTCACGGCATTAGGGCGCCCTTAAAAGAAAGCGGAATGATTTTCGACCGCGGTGTAACGGATTTTCCAATTCCTGGTGAAGAATTATATCCAGTAACATTAAACGAAGTTGAGGCGACATTTAGTGATAGTGACAATAATCATTTTCATTTAGGACATGTTTTTCCACAACATGTGGCGCCGGCATCCATTAATATTGATGCGCTTCTTGGTAAACATTTTGCGGTTCTTGGTAGTACGGGGACTGGTAAATCCTGTACTGTTGCGCTTCTTATTCGAAGGATTGTTGAGCGTCTCCCTAATGCACATATTATTATGTTGGATCCACATAATGAATATGAAACGGCTTTTTCTGATTGTGCGGAGCATTTCGATATTAAAAATTTACGCCTTCCATACTGGATGATGAATTTTGAAGAACACATTGAAATGTTTATTGGAACTTATGCAAGCAAAAATAGGGTTGTTGAAATTGATATTTTAAGGCGTGCTTTATATGCGGCACGTGTTGATAATGCCGAAAATTTAAGTCCTGAGCAAATCACCGTTGATACACCAATACCCTATAAACTGTCATTTTTGACAAGCTTCCTTGAAGAAGAGATGGGTAAGCTGGATAATCCTGAAACATTAACACCCTTCTTAAGGCTTCGTAATAAAGTCGACGAGCTTCGAAAAGATACGCGATTCAGCTTTATGTTTTCAGGTATGCTTGTGAATGACACACTTTCTAATATCATCGGTAATTTACTACGCTTTCCTGTTAATAATAAACCAGTTTCAACAATTGATCTTTCCGGTGTGCCATCAGAAATCGTGAATGTGGTGGTTTCAATTATTAGCCGGACTGTGTTTGACTTTGCGGTATGGAGCCGTGGCCAAGATGCACTTCCAATTTTATTGGTCTGCGAAGAAGCCCATAGATATGTTCCAACGGAAAAGTCCACTAGATTTAATTCTACAAAAAAAGCAATTGAGCGCATCGCGAAAGAAGGTCGTAAATATGGGGTGTCAATGGGACTTGTTTCACAGCGTCCTGCCGATGTTTCTGAATCTGCACTTTCACAGTGCGGGACGATTTTTTCTATGCGACTTAATAACGAACGTGATCAGAATTTCGTATCTCACGTGATGCCAGAAGGCAGCGAAGGATCACTTAGTGCTTTATCATCATTACAAAACCGCGAAGCTCTAGCTGTTGGTGAGGGTGTAGAAGCGCCGGTTAGATTAATGGTGGACAAGTTAGCTGAAAGTCATTTACCAAGCAGTGGCAGCCCGTCATATTCGGTTGATTGGCTAATGGGCCTTGAAGATCCACATTTTGTTGATTTGACTATTGAGAACTGGCGTAAACAAGGAAATAAAATTTCCGGAGAATAAAATCTCCGAAGAATATGTTTTCTGATTAATGCTTTAAAATAACTTTCCCCATGTGATCGCCACTATCCATATAGTGGTGAGCTGCGACGATATCTTCAATATCAAAAATTTTATCAATGACCGGCTTAATTTTATTCTTTTCAATTAATGGCCAGATTTCAGTTTTCAGATTTTCTGCAATTGCAGCTTTAAAGCCATGACTCCTAGCTCTTAATGTTGACCCAGTGACGGTGAGCCGCTTTAACATGATAGGCAGGATGTTGAAATCAACTTTAGGGCCGCCGAGAACCGCGATAATGACCAACCGTCCGTCAAGCGCTAATGATTTCAAGTTTCCAGTCATATAATCACCCGCAACCATATCAAGAATAACATCAACGCCTTTTTTATTCGTGTATTTCATCACTTCTTCTTGAAAGTTTTGGGTTTTATAATTAATGGCTAAATTAGCGCCTAAATTTGTACAAAAATCGCACTTTTTATCGGATCCAGATGTGGTGATAACGCTTGCGCCCTTAGCTTTTGCCATTTGAATGGTTGTTGTGCCTATGCCTGATGTTCCACCGTGGACAAGAATTGTTTCGCCGCTTTTTATGTTTGCACGGTCAAAAACATTCGACCAAACAGTAAAGAACGTTTCAGGAAGGGCCGCAGCGCTTATCATATCAAGTCCATCAGGAATAGGAAGGATGCTTCCTTGATCCGCAACCGCATATTCAGCATATCCATCCCCACTTAACAGGGCGCAGACATTGTCACCAATATTCCATTTACTGACATTTTTTCCAAGTTCTTCAATGGTTCCTGCCACTTCAAGGCCAAGAATATTTGATGCACCAGGGGGTGGGGGATAAAGACCGTTTCGTTGAATGATATCCGGGCGGTTTATGCCCGCGGCGGCCACTTTAATTAAAACGTCATTCTCGCCAAATTCTGGAACATCAACATTTGATACTTCAAGGGTATCGGGTCCACCAACACCATTTGCAATTACGGCTTTCATCTTCATAAAAAGCATCCCTGATTGACTATTTTCTATATTTATAGAGAATAGAAGATAACAAGAAAACGGATAATTGGAATTAAATTAAAAATGGATGATGATGAACTTGATATCCCGAAAGGGTCACTTTTAAAACAGTTAACCGACGAAGACCTAGAGGTTCATAGTGTTGAAGCACTTAAGAACAGGATTAATGTTTTAAAATTGGAAATTGAGCGTACGGACGCAGAAATTAATAATAAGAAAAATGCCTATTCTGATGCGGATAGCTTTTTTAATTAAAGTGATAAAAAGCCCCTGATGGGAGAGTTCAGGGGCTTTAATAAGTGACGAATTAAGCTGCGTCTTCGTCAACAAGTTTTGGTGTTGATTTAGCATTATTGATTTTGATTTGACGTGGTTTTAGGTGTTCTGGAATTTCACGTTGTAAATCAATCATCAATAAACCATTTTCAAAGTCAGCGCCGAGAACCTTAATGGTTTCTGCGAGGCGGAAATGACGTTTAAAGGCGCGCTTTGCGATACCGCGATGCAGGAAACGTTCCTGATCGGCTTCTTCTTCTGCGCCTTCTGCTGAAATGCTAAGGACGCCACCATCTAATTCAATCTCGAGGTCGTCTTCGCTAAACCCGGCGAGTGCCATGGTAATGCGGTAATCGTCTTCGCTGATTTTTTCAATATTATAGGGTGGATAGGAAACATCATTGTTTCCAACAGCATTTTCAAAAACTCTATGCATGTGGTCAAACCCAATTGTTGATTTGAGTAATGGGCTTAGATCTAAAGTTCTCATAATTTTATCCTTTCTTATAAGCGATATTTTATCCGTAAATGTCTCATGACCAGATGCGGATTAAGTTTATTTTCGTAAGATTTCAGCTAATTTGTCCCAATTGGCAACGGTTTAGCTTGACCTTACAAATTATAGATAGTGGTGGTAAAAAACTTTTCAAGATGTAAAGATGATTTTAAGGATTTAAACTTAAACTCATTTTCTTACCGATCAAATAAGGATCAATATGCTCGAAGAGGCAATCACAAAAGAAGGGTTATTAAAACCCGAAATACTCAGTGAACTTTATGATGAGGCGCTTGAATTAAGTAATTCTATCGTTCAATATTTAGGAACGAGTAAAAAAGACAGTCTTAATAGCATCGATAGTAATTATATGGGGTTTTATACTTTAGAATGTAACCGTATGACCACAGGTATCATGCAGGCAATGTCATGGTGCCTTATGCAAAAAGGGGTCAGTAACGTTGAAATAACAGTTGCTGAGGCGAGCGAAAAGAAAAATAGATTATCAAACAATCAACTTTTTGATGTGCCGGTTGGATGTGATTTGGATAAGTTTCCAAATAAATTCAGAGAATATTCCGATAGAGTGAGGGCATTATATGCCAAGATCATACGGGTAGACCGATTGCTTTATGAAGGGGGCTTTGTTGAAGATAATCCGGTTCATAATTTGATCGAAAAAATAGAAAATAACAGTTAAACGAAAAAGGCTTCCTTGAAAAACAGGGAAGCCTTAAATACTTTATGCAAATCTTTTAAACTTATTTTGTAAGTTTAAAGTTGCCGAAACGTTTATTAAACTGAGCAACACGACCTTTATCAGCGATTTGTTTTGTACCGCCAACCCATGCAGGGTGTGATTTAGGATCGATTTCAAGTGTTAATGTGTCACCTTCTTTGCCCCAAGTGGAACGTGTTTCGTAAGATGAACCGTCAGTCATAGCCACAGTAATTGTGTGGTAATCTGGGTGAATATCATTTTTCATAGCAAACTCTTTTTCTTTCTCTTTGAGCAAAATTTTACATCTGCTCGAGCAAATTAATTGCGCTTGTATACCGAAGTGACAGAGTGAGTGCAAGCAGGAATATCTGTTTATATAAACTTTTTTCTCAAAAAAACGTTATTTTATCGTTCTTTGATTGTCGGTGGCGTGGCGAACTGCTATATCCCCACTTGGATATTTTAATTTAATACTTAAATAGATTTTATGGCTGATCAAAAAACAAATAATAAGAATAGCGTTGACACGGACGAGCCGCCTAAGAAAAAGGTAAGCGAAATCAATCTCCTATGGGTTTTTCTCTCTCCTTATAAAAGCACTATATTCAAGGCGCTGATTGCGCTTGTGGTCGCGGCGAGTGCGACGCTTATTATTCCACAAGCCATTCGACAAATCATAGATCAGGGTTTTACATCCGTTAGCATTGATACGATAAACCTTTATTTTCTAGGGCTTTTGGGGATAGCTTTTATCCTCGCGATGGCAACATTCGCACGTTATTACCTTGTTACTTGGCTTGGTGAACGAGTCGTAACAGACATTCGAAGTGAAGTATTCGCGAAAGTATTAACCTTAAGCCCCATCTTTTTTGAAAAAAACCGATCAGGGGATATTTTATCGCGGCTTAATACCGACACCACCGTTATTCAATCGGTTGTAGGCTCTACGGCATCAGTAGCACTAAGAAATGTGATTACGATGATTGGTGGGCTTATTATGATGCTTTATACCAATTGGCTGCTTACGGCTTATGTTTTTATGCTGCTGCCTTTTATTGTCGCGCCACTTATTTTCTTAGGAAGGAAGGTGCGGAATTTATCCCGTATTTCACAGGATAAAATCGCAGAGGCGAGCGCGACGGCCAATGAAACCATTGGCGCCGTTCAAACGGTGCAAAGCTATACACAGGAAAACTTTGAAAATAACAAATATTCTGGGTTTATTGAAACGGCGTTCGGTGCCGCCATTGACCGCACGAAAATGCGGGCTATTTTAACATTTTTGATTATCCTGCTCGTGTTCGGGGCCGTGGATTTGGTGTTATGGCTTGGCGCGCGAGATGTTATTGCCGGAAATATCACAAGCGGTGAATTAACTGCATTTGTGATTTATGCAATTCTTGTGGCGGGCGCCATGGGTGCCTTATCCGAGGTTTACGGCGAACTTCAACGCGCGGCAGGTGCCGCAAGCCGCTGTCTCGAGATCATATCAACAGAAAGTGAAATTCAGCCGCCAGAAGACCCTTTAAGCTTTCCTTCGCCTTCGCGTGGTGAATTATCATTCAATGATGTAAGGTTTGCTTATCCGTCGCGCCCAACAGAAAATATTCTCGATGGATTTAATCTGGATGTTAAGGGCGGGGAAACGGTTGCGGTTGTTGGCCCGTCTGGTGCGGGTAAAACAACAGTTTTTCAATTGCTTCAGCGATTTTATGATCCACAAATTGGTGCAATCACCATTGATGGTGTTGCCTTAACAGATGCGGATCCGGTTGATGTAAGAAAGCATCTTGGTGTGGTTAGTCAAGAAAGCATGATATTTGCGACAAGTATCGCTGATAATATTCGCTACGGTAATCAGGACGCCACGGAAGAAATGATTGCAGCTGCGGCCAAAGCGGCACGTGCCGATGAATTTATTGACCGCCTTCCTGAAGGCATGGACACATATCTTGGTGAGCGCGGTACGAGGCTTTCGGGTGGGCAGCGTCAACGAATTGCGATTGCAAGGGCCGTACTTCAGGATGCACAAATTCTGCTTCTTGACGAGGCGACATCGGCGTTAGACGCTGAAAATGAAAAGCT
>NZ_CBFIEP010000044.1:0-20549 GCF_965661635.1 Pseudemcibacter sp.
AAATTCTTCTTAATATAGGATGAATAAGAATTGGGTGTTTAGCTTATTAACCTATTCTATATATTAAAATTATAGTATTAATCTGTCTTAAATTAAACCTTAAATAAGCAGCATTATTTGTTACTACATTCATAATCAACTTGTATGGTAAGAATATACATGTAAAACACATAATATTATTAGTTGATTATTATCTAGGAAAATAATGCGAGGCTTATTTTTATTTAGCATTGTTATCATCATTATAATATTGAAAATGTTTGTTTTCCTTAACGTTATCGAGCCAGAAATTTTTACGGGAGGGATCATTGCTATTCTCCTACTACATAGCAAGCTCTTTCTCAAAATAAACGTATATAAATTGGCTCTAATAATTTTACTTCCTATGATGTTTTATAATAGTCTTTATCCTTTCGAGTTTATTGAGAACCCCTATAAAAAATTTGTATGGATTCCATTTGGCGAAATATTTACCCCAGACATTCTCCAAACTCTAAGAACTCTTTCTTATAAGTTCTTTGTATATGGAGCGATTATATGGTGTTTTTACAAAAGTTATCCAAATGCAAAATGGATCATATATATTTTAATCGCATATGCAGGATTAATTGAAATATTACAACATTTTACGCTTTTTCGAATAGGTGGATTAACCGAAATATTAATCGTTATATTATTATATAATTTCTTACCACGCGAGACTGCTAATTTTGATTTAAAAACAGAAGATAAGAGTGCTATTAGATAAAACTCTTTTATCTTAGGTGCAAAAACTTATATAAAGTACAAAATGAATATGATTATCAGGAAACTCTTTTAAATGGATAAAAATACATTACAAGAATTTTGGACACTTGTCCTTGATGTATGGAATAATGGACTATACGGCATTGATGTTGGCAAAACTATAGCGGCATTACTTATTATATATATCTCAATGTTATTTAGACATTTATTTAGTCGAATTGTACTCGGTCGATTAAGAGCATTAACCAAAAAGACGAAATCTAAAATTGATGATGAAGTTATTGATGTAATTGAGAAACCAGTAGGTTTTCTTCCTATCGTCATAGGAATATTTTTTGCCACAGAAATTCTTAATTTAACAGGCAATCTTGCAGAAGGTGCCGATAACTTAAACCGTTCACTCATTACATTTAATATATTCTGGGCCTTTTATAATGTTATTGGACCATTAAGTCTCACCTTTGGTAAGCTGAAAGATATTTTCTCATCAAGTATGATTAATTGGCTTATAAAAGCCATGCATGGACTATTCATATTCCTTGGTGTTGCCTCAATTCTTGAAATTTGGGGAATTCAGGTCGCCCCGCTTATCGCTGGACTCGGTTTATTTGGTGTTGCAGTTGCACTAGGTGCACAAGATTTATTTAAAAATCTAATATCTGGTCTTTTTATCATTGGCGAAAAACGTTTCCATCCTGGTGACTGGGTCAAAATAGATGGTATCGTTGAAGGTACTGTTGAAGAGATAGGGTTTCGTACAACAACAATAATCAGATTTGATAAAGCGCCTGTTTATGTGCCAAATACAAAACTTTCAGATAATGCAGCAACCAATTTTTCACGCATGAGCCACCGACGCATTTTTTGGAAAATTGGTCTTCTCTACGATACGAGTAAAGACCAGTTGAAAAATATCAGGCAAGATATTGAAGATTATATAATGGGGAATGATGAGTTTGCCCATCCACCAGAAGTTGCGACATTTGTACGCATTGATAGCTTTAATGATAGCTCGATTGATATTATGCTCTATTGTTTTACAAAAACCACTGTCTGGGGCGAATGGCTCGAAATTAAAGAGAGATTGGCTCTAAAAATTAAAGAAATAGTCGAACATCATGAAAGTAACTTTGCTTATCCAAGCCAATCTATTTATATCGAAAACTTGCCTGATAATAACATTGCAGAGAAAGCAGAAGCGTTTATAGCCGAAGAAAAAAAGACTTAATCATTCATCCTCATATTCAGTGAATGTGTCCGTAAATTTTATAGTCTCTCCAAAGGTACTATTAGTGAGATGACCATCCCACATGGCAAACTCGCCTCTGATCATAGTGGCTGTGACCTTGCCAGATATTTCCGCACCCGCATGGTGATCCCATCCGCAACCGCTTTCCACATCTTCGTCATCAAAGGTCCATTTTTCATTTAAGTTACAAATGGCAAAATCAGCATCATAGCCAACCGCAATACGGCCTTTTTTCGCTATATTAAAGGCGCGGGCAGGACCTGCGCTGGTTAAGTCTATTAACGTATTTAAGGATATAGATCCGTTACTCACCTGATCTAACATTAATGGCAGTAAAGTTTGAACGCTTGGTGCGCCTGATATACTATCAGGATACTCCTTCTCTTTTTCATTTGTGGTAACGGGTTTATGAAATGAAGAAACCATATCAACGATACCATTAGTAAGTGCTTTCCATAAACCAATACGGTTCTCTTCATCATGAATTGGGGGATCGATTTGAGCATATTCATGAAAATGCTGATAACACTCTGGTCCACTTAAAAATAAATGATGTTGCGATAATGAAACTGTAACTAATTCTTTATAGGCAGCTATCATGCCTAGTTCTTTTGCCGTTGACACATGCATTAGATGCACAGGGTGCCCCGCTCCACGGGCAATAGCTGATATGCGCCTGTTTGCTTCAATTGATACTTTTTCATTATGCCAATTTGGATGACTTTCAACATTACCGTTTATAATTTTATCTTTACGCTTTTCTAATTCATAGAAATCTTCTGAATGTATACTAACGCGACGCTTGGACTTTTTTAAAAGCATATGGAGGTCTTTATCACTAACAAGCGAATTGGGATCTGACATTGAAACATATATCCCTGCGATCCCGTCATTCATTTCTTGCTCTGTGATGTCATCAATATTTTCATTAGTAGCGTTTAGAAAATAAGCATAATCAATAGGCGAATTATCATTTAACTCACCAAACATTAATGCTGACGTCACACCTCCGCGAACAGCAGCGCGTAATTCGTTTTCGGGAGTATCTATAATATGAAAATCCGTATCAATCACTCCAGGCAGAATATACAAATCGCTCACATCTACTTCGGATTTTGCCGATAATCCTTTTAAATCGCCTATAGCAACAATGATACCGTCACGAACAGCAATATCTTTTCGTTCTACCCCTTGATGCGAAACGACAGTCCCACCTTTCATAATTACGTCTATACTCAAAAAAATATTCCTTTATGACTTTAAAATTCTGTTCCCCACCTTAAATCAATGTTAGCTTATGACAATAATAATTAGAGAAGAATAATGACAAATAAATATGAAATTCTCACCAACAGGGTAATTATCACTTTAAAAGGTCCAGAAAGGCATTCCTTATTACAAGGGATAATTACAAATAACACTGACAGAATTAACGGCACAGATGCTGTATATGCGGCTATTTTAACGCCTCAAGGAAAATATCTTTACGACTTTTTCTTATTTGAAACTGATGAAACAATATATCTCGACTGTGAAAAATCCTCTTTAACCGAACTCTTTCAAAAGCTATTAATGTACAGGTTGCGGTCTAATGTTGAAATCATAGACCAGTCTGAAAAATATATCGTTCTTAGCAGCGACGAAAAGCAGCATGGCATTAGCTTTATTGATCCACGTCATTCAGAAATGGGCTATAGAAGCATCCTTGAAAAAAGCCCCGACGGTGTAGCTGTCGAAGAATATCACGAGAGGCGTATAAGCCTAGGAATAGCCGAAGGAACAAATGATTATATTCCTGAAAAAAGTATAATACTTGAGGGGCATTTCGAAGACCTCAATGGAGTAGATTTTGAAAAGGGTTGCTATGTTGGACAAGAGGTCATAGCGCGGATGAAATACCGTAGGAAAATCAAAAAACAAATGTTTCCCGTTAAACTAAATGGCGCGGCTCCTGAATTTGGCACAGACATAATTGATAATAATGGTAATAAAGTTGGTGATATTCGCTCTAATGCAGGTGGTTTTGCTATTGCTCTCTTTCGAATAGATAAAATGGAAATGGGTAAATCATATGATTGTGGTGATATTCAAGTGACTCCCTTTAAGCCGAACTGGATATCAAATGAATGAGATAGTAAGATGTGACTGGTGTGGCACTGATCCAATTTATACGGCCTATCATGACGAAGAATGGGGAGTTCCCGTTTATGATAGTCGCGCGCTATGGGAAAAATTAATCCTTGATGGATTTCAAGCCGGTCTTTCATGGATCACAATCTTAAAAAGACGAGATAATTTTATCAAAGCTTTTGATGGATTTGACCCTTCATTAATCGCAAAATACGATGAAAACGATATTGAGCGATTAATGAATGATAAAGGCATCATCAGAAATCGACTTAAAATACTGGCAACCATACAAAATGCGAAAATCTATTTGGAAATTGAAAATGAAAAGGAAGGTGCCTTTTCAGAATTAATGTGGCGTTATACCGATGGTATCGTTAAGAAAAATACTTTTACCACTATGGCTGAAATTCCGACGCAAAGCGCTGAATCAGAAGCCATGAGCAAAGACTTAAAAAAGCGTGGCTTTAAATTTTGTGGCCCGACAATCTGTTACGCATTTATTCAAGCCGTTGGCATTATTAATGACCATATTGTCACGTGTCATCGTTTTGGGAAATAAATCATTTATAAAAGAAAACAGGCTAAGAACTTGGGGGGGAAACTTAGCCTGCCTATCTATTAGAGCTCGAAAGCTTATATAGATGCATATTTTATATATCTTTCTAATTTTTGATGCAATAGTTTTTTTGATTTTTTTTAGAAAATTTCATAAAGGCTTTTATGCAAAAGCTCCACCGCGCGGTATCGTCGTTTCTTTATGAATTGCTGCACTTAAAATAAAGCCAAAACCAACCAGCAAAGTAAGCATCGCAGAACCACCATATGATACAAGCGGAAGCGGTACGCCGACCACAGGAACAAGCCCCATTACCATCGCAATATTAATGAACATATAAAGGAAAAATGTCATCACCATGCCTAATGTTAAAAGGCGGCCAAATTGACTTTTTACGCTTAAGCTAATAATCATCGCATAGCCCATAAGCACGAGATAAAGTGTCAACAAACTAAGTCCGCCTATCAAACCTAATTCTTCCGCAATTACTGTAAAAATAAAATCAGTCTGCTTTTCAGGTAGAAAATTTAATTGGCTTTGTGTTCCTTGAATAAATCCTTTGCCATAAACACCACCGGAGCCAAGAGCAATTTTTGACTGAATAATATGATAGCCTGCCCCTAAAGGGTCCGTCTCTGGATCCATAAATGTTAAAACACGTTGTTTTTGATATGGTTTTAGAAATTGCCATGCCCCAAATGCAGCAGGGATCATTGCAAGAAAGCTAAAGACAAATATCCACATACGTACGCCAGCGGCGAAAAGTATTGTTATGCCACCCATCACAATCAACAATGTAGTTCCAAGATCAGGCTGCCTTAAAACCAATACCACTGGCAGTATTATTAATACAATAGGCTTGAACAAGCTTTTTAGCTGAACAGTTTCCTCATCAGTCAAGCAATGAAAATACCGTGCTAGCGCCATCACGAGCGCAATTTTCATAAATTCGGAAGGTTGTAAATTCATAAACCCCAGATTAATCCAACGTTGTGCGCCCATGCCCATTTCACCCATGACATCAACAACGACAAGCATCGCAAGAGCAACAGCATAAAGTGGATAAGCAAGAAACATCCAAACACGAATATCGATTAACGCGATAGAGATCATCAACACTAGGCCGCCAAGAAAACGAATAAATTGATTTTTTGCCCACGGGTCGACACTCCCCCCTGCCACAGAATAAAGCATTGCAAAACCAAATCCTGCAACCGTACAAATAACCAACACTATAAACCAATTAAGTTCGGACATTTTCTGCCGAATAGTTTTACTCTTATTGCTGCCTATTCTTGCGCTTATACCCATCAGACAGATTGTCCTGTGATCGGAGAGTTATCTGTACGTTCCGTATCTTGATCTATCGCAAATTCTAAAATATCTCTTGCCACAGGTGCAGCAGCAGAACCGCCACCGCCATGTTCAATCAAAACTGAAACAGCATATTTAGGATTTTCTACGGGCCCATATGCGACAAAAAGACCGTGATCTCTTGCAATCCACTCTTTATCTTTATTATCAATAACACCAGATTGTCTTTCCGCTGCTGATATCCCTCTAACTTGTGTCGTCCCTGACTTTCCACCGAGTTTATAATCTTTATTTCTTAAGCGGTGAGCAAAGCCGGTCCCTCTTCGATGATTATAAGCATCTTCCATGCCTTTAAGAACAATGTTTAAGTTTTCACTTGAAATGCCCATGTCTTGCGGAAGGTTATTATTTTCCTCATCAAAATAAATTTTTGGCGTAACCATTTTACCGCCATTAGCCATTCTTGACGTCATCACGGCCAGCTGCAGAGCTGTGGTTGAAACATATCCTTGGCCAATACCAACATTAATCGTATCGCCACCTTGCCAGCGTTCACCAACGGCGCCGTATTTCCAATCCCCATTCGGATTGATGCCTTTTGCTTCTGACATAATACCAATATTAAAACGTTCACCAATTCCAAACCGTGCCGCCATATCATGAATTTTATCAATTCCTAATTCACGGGCAAGTCTATAAAAATAAACATCGCAACTTTGCGCGAGCGCTTGCACAATATTTATTTTGCCATGACCATTTCTATTCCAACAATGAAATACTCTGTCACCAAACGGGTACCTATAATAACAGGCTTTCGTTTCTTCTGGCGTTACAAGTCCATCTTCAAGGGCTGCTAAAGCTACAATCATTTTAAATGTAGAACCCGGGGAATATTGACCACTAACAGGTTTATTTATAAGCGGCTTGCGGATATCATTTCTAAGCGCATCCCATTTAACTTGACTAATACCATTATTAAAATCATTCGGATCAAATGAGGGAGTCGATGCTATCGCAAGAATTTCACCGGAATGGATATCCATTACCACAACACCGGCACTTTCATCACGGACACGATTGGATACAAATTTTTGCATTTCAATATCAATCGTTAAACGTGCAGCGTCACCTGGCGTACTATCCTGTCTGGATAATTCCCTAATCATTCTACCTAGTACATTAACTTCAACCTGACTGCTTCCCGCACTACCGCGAAGCTTCTCATCCAGTATTCTTTCAATACCGTTTTTACCAATTTTGAAATCTGGCATTTCTAAAAGGGGGTCACCCGTTAACTCTTCTTCACTGACGGAACCTACATAACCGATAATATGTGCCGCCAATTCCCGTTCCGGATAAAACCGAGTTTTTCCGGCATCCGGCTGTATGCCCGGAAGATCCGGCATATTAACATTTAAGTTTGAAAATGTTTTCCAATCCAAATTATTCGCTACACTAATTGGAACAAATGATCTTTGACGTTTTGCCGCCTTGTGAATTCTTTCATTATCACGTTTAGAAATTGGAATATAGGCCTCTAAGGCGTTTAATGTTTCTTGAAGCTCTTCGGTTTCTTCTGGAATGACATTAACGCGGTAATCTGTTGTACTGGTTGCGATAGGTCTTCCATATCGATCAATAATATCCCCTCTAGTTGGGGCTAATAAACGCATACTAATCCGGTTTTGTTCTGCAAGCAGCTCATATTTATCTCTGCTTGTTACTTGTAAATAATACATGCGCCCAACAAGCGCCGAAGAAAGCAACATCATTCCGCCACTTATTAATGATGCGCGGCGTGTATACATTTTTAATTTATTTTTATCAGACGGTTTCATAAATTATAAATTCACTTCACAAATTTTCTTGTCAGCCCTAGCAACCAAGTGATCACTGGATAAAACGCAATGGTCATTAATATTTGTCCTAACACATCCCAATAATCAAGCAATGCCCTAAAATAGAGAGAGCTAATGCCCCATGACATTATGCCAAACCCAATAACCAACATGACAAACACAAACCAATTAAATATAAAATCTCTTTCCAAAAATTGTCTACCTTGAAAAAAGATAAATTGCTGAACTACTATCAGCAATAATGGCATTAAACCAAGAGGACTTCCCATTAAAATATCTTGCAATCCACCGAGAATAAATACAACCCAAATAGGGAGATACTCAGGTTTAAATACACTCCAATAATAGACACCAATCAGCGTTAAAAAAGGCATTATATCACTAATAAGCGGAATATTATAGGGTAATACCATTAGGAATATTAGCATCAAAATAGTTAAGAAAGGAATGACCGCATTAAAACCAATACTTGCTTCTTTGTTTGGCGAAATATTCACTCTTCGACCTCCTCATTCTGAGGCGGATTTTCTACTGGCTCTTCAATTAAAGTAGGAAAAGAAGCTATTTCATATTCAATTACACTTACATAATTAAGACGATTGAGATTTACGGACGGATTAACTCTAATTCCACCAAACTCAGTAAATTCACTTACCACGCCAACCGGCAGATCAGGTGGGAACACGCCGCCCATGCCAGATGTTAAAATCAAATCACCTATATTGGCTTTTTCTTCTTCTGGCATAAACTCAATCAGTTGTAACGGCGAATTATCACCTGCAAGAATTACATTTACACCACTGTCAGCAAATTTTACCGGTATGCGGCTATTAATGTCGTTGAGCAATAATACTCTTGACGCATTGGCTGCAACATTAATTGTGCGTCCAATCACACCTTCTTCGTTAACAACAGCGTGTCCTTTTTTAACACCGTCGTTTGTTCCACTATTGATCAGCATGCTTTTAAAAAATGGACTATTACTATCAGAAACTATTCGTGAAGCCGTAATCGTCGTTACTGTTCCATCTTTAATATTAAGTAGATTTTTAAGACGCAAATTATCAATTTCGAGCTCTGTGGCTTCTGTTAATTGTCTTTTTAAATTTGCATTTTCTTCACGTAAAAATTGATTATCAGAGAAGACAACCGCTACATTTCTTATCCAATCTGAAAGACTTGAAGTAGCCCCTCGAGGGAAATCTACAACTTTAATAGCGGGAATAAACGCATTAAAAATTTGCGCTCGTGTTTGTTCAATTAAGGCCGATTGGCTGCGCCCCACAAGAAGAAGCGCAATCGAGGCAGCAATAAAGAAGAAGGCAGTAAATTTTTGGCCGATCTTCTTCATTTAATTCCCTTCTCTTCAAATAGTTTAAAGCTGCTAAAAGCTTAATAACTATCGCTAAGAACGTGTTTTAGGATTTCATCTTCTAATGAACGTCCTGTTCCAAGCGCAACACAAGTAAGAGGCTCTTCTGCAATAATTACAGATAGCCCTGTTGCTTTTCTGAGGACTTTATCCAGATCACGCAGAAGCGCCCCGCCCCCTGTAAGAACTATACCTTTATCAACGATATCCGCGGCAAGCTCGGGTGGGGTTTGTTCAAGGGCAAATTTCACACCTTCAATAATTGCGCTAATCGGTTCAGCAAGTGCTTCAGAAATTTGAAGCTGATCAATTACGATTTCTTTAGGAACGCCGTTCATAAGATCCCGACCTTTAATTTGCATTGTTTGGCCAACACCATCTTCAGGCGCTGCAGCCGTTCCAATTTCTTTTTTGATACGTTCAGAACTACTTTCACCGATCAATAGGTTATGATTGCGGCGAATATAAGCAATAATTGCTTCATCCATTTTATCGCCGCCTACACGCACTGATGACGCATAAACAATACCGCCGAGTGATAAAACGGCCACCTCAGCAGTACCACCACCAATATCAACAATCATCGAACCCGTTGGCTCCGTAACAGGAAGTCCGGCACCAATAGCAGCAGCCATAGGTTCCTCAATCAGAAACACTCGGCGCGCACCAGCTTCTAACGCACTATCACGAATAGCTTTTCTCTCTACTGGGGTTGATCCAGAAGGCACACAAATTACGATTTGGGGGCTTGCCAACATGCTACGATTATGAACCTTACGAATAAAGTCTTTAATCATAGCTTCAGCAACCTCAAAATCAGCAATCACACCATCACGAAGCGGTCTAATTGCCTCAATATCACCGGGAGTACGACCCAACATCATTTTTGCAGCTTCACCAACCGCCAATACCTCTTTAACGCCGCCCGTCGTTTTAATCGCGACCACTGATGGTTCATTTAGTACGATGCCACGTCCTTTTACATAGACGAGTGTGTTTGCTGTCCCCAAATCGATAGCCATATCCGATGAAAACATGCTAAGAATTTTTTCAAACATTCAATTTTGCCCTTGTCCGCCTGTTTGCGGTTTATTAATTTTTTTCATGATTACGCAAACTTATAATATGTTTGTATTAACATAGTACTATTATTGCAAATTAATTATCGAAAATTAGCCAATAAAGATATCATTTATGGGCTTTTGAATGGAATTAAAGGTTATTTTAAGGCAAATCATAAAAAAATATGATTTACCCTAAAAAATATTATCTTTTAGGCCGTCATTTCTTCCGGCTTACTTTTCTCTCTCTTGACGAGCAATTTATTCAACGCATTTAAATATGCCTTCGCAGATGCAACTAGCGTATCCGTATGTGCTGCATGACCGTTAACTGTTTTCCCATCATCGGCTAACCTTACTGTAACCTCGGCCTGTGCATCTGTTCCTTTGGTCACTGCATGAACCTGATAAAGCTCAAGATCGGGTTCGCCTTCGACTAAAGTTCCTAATGCTAAAAATGCGGCATCAACAGGACCGTTTCCTTCGCTATGAACTTCTTTCACATCACCGTCTGCTGCTATTTCAAATGTTGCGCTATTTGGTACATCTTTATCACAAACAAATTTCCATGATGTGATCTGCATACCTTCATTATCACGCATTCCATCATCGACTATGGAAATAATATCTTCGTCATAAACAACCTTCTTTGCATCTGCAAGATCCTTGAATTGTTCGAAAGCGCTAAGAAATTCATTATTTCCTAATTCATATCCCAATTCTTTTAACTTCTCACTAAATGCATGACGTCCGGAATGCTTACCCATAACCAATGTGGATTTGCCTAACCCAACTGATTCAGGCGTCATTATTTCATAAGTCTCTGCATTCTTAAGCATACCGTCTTGATGAATTCCGCTTTCGTGTGCAAAGGCATTCGCACCAACAATCGCCTTGTTATGCTGAACATTTAATCCTGTAACAGACGAAACCAAGTGGGATGTTTTCGTAATATTTTCTGTCACTATACCTGTCTTATAAGGAAGCATATCTTGCCTCGTTCTAAATGCCATCGCAATTTCTTCTAGGGCCGCATTGCCGGCACGCTCGCCAATTCCGTTGATTGTGCATTCAATTTGTCTTGCACCGCCTTCAACGGCAGCAATTGAATTGGCAACCGCCAATCCCAAATCATTATGACAATGTGTGGAAAAAATCGCTTTATCGGAATTTGGAACGTTTTCGATAATTTTGCGCATCATGGTTGTATATTCAACCGGTGTTGTATACCCAACCGTATCCGGTACATTAATCGTCGTTGCGCCCGCTTTAATCGCTGTTTCAATAGATTTATAAAGATAATCTTCCTCTGTTCTTGTGCCATCTTCACATGACCATTCAACATCATCACATAGGTTTCTGGCGTAAGACACACTTTCTTCAATTTTTTCCAAAACTCGTTCTGGTGACATTTGTAACTTATGTTCCATATGAAGCGGGCTTGTGGAAATAAATGTATGAATTCGTGGGCGTTTTGCTCCTCTTAACGCTTCCCATGCACGATCAATATCTTTTATTGAAGCGCGTGCTAGGGAACAAACGGTAGTTTCTTTTAATAATGCTGAAATTTGAGAAACTGCATTAAAATCCCCATTGGAGGCTATTGCAAAACCAGCTTCAATGACATCTACGCCTAGTTGTTCAAGTGCTTCTGCAACACGCAACTTCTCATTTAACGTCATAGAGCAGCCCGGCGACTGCTCTCCGTCTCTTAAAGTGGTATCAAAAATGATTACCCTGTTTTTATCTATTGTCATGACTTTCGTCCTTTTTATTCAATTCTCATATTTTATCATATTTCCGGACATAACAAATATAAAAATATTAAATAAATGAAATCCGGCGTTATTGGAAAATCTCCCCTAAACGCTCGCTTTATATTCAGCTTTAAATGGTAAACGTTCAGGGGCGACTAAGTCGACCTAAGAGTGACAGTGAAAGTCCGAGCAGGAGTGTAAAAGGCAAAATTGAACGCGCTAAAGCAGTTTTGCTGATAGCGTTTTTAATAAATTCAATTTTTAAAATATGATTGCTCATAATTTATACCTTTAGTGTTGATAAACACCTTTTAACGGAAACTAATTAATATGTGAATAACAAATTTATTTTATTTTTTTACGATATCAAGAAGGCGATCTAAAAATTTATCGCAAGCCTCTAATTCTGAAATTTCAACATATTCATCAGCTTTATGTGCTTGTAATATACTGCCCGGGCCACAAACAACAGCAGGCACGCCACCTTTTTGATGAAAAATTCCGGCCTCAGTTCCATATGAAACAACATGCGTTGAATTTTGTTCTGCTAAATGCTTCACCAATACTTCAGCTTCTGATCCCGTTTCAGGAAATAGACAAGGTACTTTCGCTAAATAGTCGGTTTTGATATCGCCAAATTTTTCGGACTTCATTCGCATCTTTGGTAAGATGATTTCATTGATAAATTCTTCATATCGATTAAAGACTTCGTCCTCATCAGTACCTGGAATGGGACGATAATCCCATTCAATTTCACAATAATTTGGTGTTATATTCGCAGCAACCCCACCTTGAATACGCCCTGCATGGACAGTTGCATATGGAGGATCAAACCCTTCAACAAGAGCAGGTCTCGATCTCATTTCTTCCTGCATATTATCAATAAATCCAATAATTTCTGCTGCATAACTAATTGCGTTTACGCCCCTATCGGTACTTGAATGATTTTCATGGCCATAAACTTTAGTGAGCAGATGTCTAATACCTTTATGGCTGTTCACTACTTTCATGGACGTTGGTTCGCCAACAATGCAAGCTCTTGGTTTTACGGTTAAGTCTCTCACAACATCCACTAAACTATGAACGCCGGTACATCCTGTTTCCTCGTCATATGAAAACGCTAAATGAATAGGCTCCTTTAGGTCAGCATTTACAAATTCAGGAACTTTCGCGAGCACACAAGCAATAAACCCCTTCATATCGCAACTGCCGCGCCCATAAAGTTTTCCATCCTTTTCCGTCATTTGAAATGGATCCGTTGACCAATTTTGGCCTTTTACCGGCACAACATCTGTATGCCCAGACAACAAGATACCACTAATATCTTCTGGACCAATAATCGCATGCAAATTGGCTTTCTCTTCGTGTGGGTCTTTTATTATCTGAGATTTAATGCCAAATGATAATAAATAGTCTTCAACATAATTTATAAGGTTCATGTTCGATTTTGAACTGGTTGTATCAAAGAAGATAAGTTCAGATAACATTACTTTGGAAGACATGATTGCCATATAGAATTCCTGATAATTCAAATAACTGAGTTAATAAATTTAAGGAAGGTATTGTTAAATAAATGAAATATTTTTTCAACTAAACTAATTTTTCTTCTAGCTACCCACATCTTCTTTATTACAGATATTGACAAGATTTTGCCATTCTCGCTTGTCCAATAATTGACCTTTTTTCAATTCAACTTCCTTGTTTTTTATATGGTCACGAAAAAGCTTAATCCTGTCTTTTGTTAATGGGTGAGTGGAAAACATATCAGCTATTTCTGCGATAGCATTTTCTTCTTTAATTTTCTCATGTCTTTCGAAAAAATCCAACATCCCTTCAGCAGATATATTATTATTTTTAAGTATCACCAATGCCAAATCATCTGCATCTCGTTCATATTCACGGCTATATGATAAACTTAATCCTACTATGGCAATGCTGGCTGCATCGCCTCCTAAAAACGATCCAATAATACTAAAACCCATAACATTCACCAGTCCTTGCATAGGGTGCTGGTAATAAACATGCCCAATTTCATGACTTAAAACGCCCGCAATTTCTTCTGGAGTATCCGCTTGCTGAAGTAATCCGTTAAATATCACCACCCTACCACCTGGTGCAGCCAAAGCATTTACCATTGGGTTATCTACTACCTCAACTCTGACCGGATAAGGTAAATCTTCAATCTTTAACGCTGCCGTAACTTTCTCCAATGCAGCATTACCTTGCGGGTTTTCGCATGTATCAGAGGTATATTGTTGATAGAGACTATCGACGACCAAATCACCTGCTCTTATTGCCCAATTATCTGGGATAATGGCCACAATAGCTCTGTTCACGAGCGGATAGCCCATATAAAACAAAAAAACCAAACAAGTGATAGCGATTGCTGACACCAACTGCCAACGAATAAAATGCCAATCGTTATCGCCTGTTAAATGCTTCGATGCACGGTTTAGGTAATCTCTCTGCCCTGCATCATCACCGTCAAATAGTATTGTAAGGTTAGGGCCATTTTGATTTTTATGTTTATAGGTAAGCTGATCTTTGTCCTTTTTTTGCGAAATCAAACTAAGAAGCGCATATTCCCAAATTTCTCCCGACGGAAGCGCAAATCCATTAGGTAATAAAACAACCTCAATGGATTTGGCCATTGCAGTATTTCCATCATAATATAAGGCTTTTAGCTTCACAACTTACCCAATATCAAATGCTTCTACCAGTCCTTCACCAAACTCAGGTCTGGTTTCAGGTGACTGCGATATACCATTGAAATCAATCTTTCCATAAATTGATAATTCTTCACAAAATAGCTTGACCCATCTTTGCATTACAAATGGTGCACCTAAACCAATAGTAAAGATTAAGATCAATGTATTTTTCAATGAGAAAAGAATATATTTCATAACATCCATTTCAAAGTTTAACTTCACACCTTCAAATGTCACACTACTGATCAAAGTATTATACAAATGTGTCTGAAACCACGCCAGAACTATGCTCATGGTGACAAAAATTAAAATATACCCGGTGATAATAATCGGTATATTCTGACTTACAAAAGCATCAATGAGTAAAGAACCAATGCCTCCAATTACAACGATCATTGCAACATATGTCATTAACCAAATTTTAAAGAGAGGCTTTGCCTTTGCATCCGCTTTAAATACCCCGCTACCAAAACGTTTGTTATCCATTATGTAATTCCACATTTTACATAATGCATATGGTGTAATTAAACCAAGTGTTAGGAAATATAATACAAAATATTTAATAGCTAACCAGCCATAGCCCATGCTACCTGGAGTTTGCGCTCCTCTTATACCGCGCTAATATGTGCGAGACATACGGTAAACTTGTGCGCGGTAAATGGCTATCCCTATCAAAAAAATAAATAAGGGATAAAGAATAAAGGTAATAAACGGTGCAATTTCAGGCATTGTCGCGGTTATATACCCCAATATAAATGTAATCGGTAATATGAATATAAAAAAGACAATTACTGCCCCTAAAAACAATTCACCTCAAGTACCCGTATAGATAAATATTTCATTATCCAGTTTTGTCTTGTTCCAATAATATTTTCGTAAATTTGTTTTGGCCCAAAATCGATAAATTCCTAATGTAATAATCATAAAAAACAGATTCTTTAATACAACTGGCATTAATTCAGACACAGATCCAGAATACTCAATTTTGTGTATTTCTTCTGTTGTTTGACTGGTATTGATAAGATTTTCTGACATAAGTGCCACCCTCGTATTAATGTTTAAGAGGTAACTTAATCATAAAATTTTTATTACGTCAGTAAAAAAATATTATTGACTACCTTGCCCAAAACTTTGGTGAAAAAAGTACGAGTACGGCAAAGAGTTCAAGGCGACCTAAAAGCATTCCAAAAGTTAGTAACCATTTTGAAACATCGGGTAATTCTTGAAATGTACCTGATGGTCCGATAATCGGACCAAGAGCGGGTCCCACATTTGCCATTGCCGTTCCCGCACCGGAAACGGCCGTTACAAAATCAAGCCCTGTCAAAGCCAAACATAAGGCCAGCAATACAAAACAAACAACAAATAAGAAGAGATAAGACATCACTGACCCGGTAACACTTTCATCAATTGCCCCACCATTATATCTAGGTATAAAAATACCGTTCGGTCTTAACAATTTTTTAAAATGAGCCGCACTCATTGAAACGAGCACTTGAAAGCGGAAAATTTTAATTCCACAAGATGTTGATCCCGCACAGCCCCCAATAAACATAATAAAAAAGAACACCATAACCGGCATTGCTCCCCATCTGGTATAATCAGTCGTTGCATAACCCGTGCCCGTTAAAATAGATATAACGTTAAAGGTGGTATAACGAAGTGCATCTTGAAAATTATAGACATTATTCGCCCACACCCAAAAAACCATCATTGCAATAAGGAGTACTACTAATGCAATAAACCAGCGCACCTGAGAGTCATGATAAATACCGCCGCTCTGCCCCCTCAATAACCTTAAATAGAGCAAGAAAGGAAGACTACCAACGATCATAAAAAATGCTACTGTATAATCAATCAAAGCACTATCAAAATGACCAATTGATCCATCAGATGTTGAAAAACCGCCCGTTGCGATGGTTGTGAATGAATGGTTGACCGCTTCAAATGGCGTCATACCCACAAGCCAAAATGTCACCGCGCATATAATCGTAAGAGCGATATATAACAAAGAGAGCGCAGATGCCAATTGAGTCGCCCTAGGCAAGAGCTTATCAGAAACATCAAAGCTTTCGATTTTAAAGAGCTGCATTCCACCAATTTGCAGTATTGGCAAAATCGCCACTGCCATAACAATAATACCTACACCACCGAACCATTGTAACATGCTTCGCCATAACAGTATGCCCGGTGGCGCACCATCAAGTCCTGTTATAACAGTTGAACCTGTTGTAGAAATGCCTGACATTGCCTCAAAATAGGCATCCGTGTAGCTTAAAGAGAGTTCAGAAAATACGAAAGGCAACGCACCAAACGCTGGCATGAGAAGCCAACTCACGAAAGTCAAAAGAAAGGCTTGTTGAACAGAAAATTCATCATAATCTGCTCTATTGCCAAGATAAAGGCTGCCCCCTGAAAAAAGAACAATACCTGAAATAAGTGCAAAAACTTCCCAATCTGGATTTGATACTGCCAAATCCATAAACATAGGAAACAACATCCCTATACCAATGATAATAAGGAAAACGCCAGATATCATCCAAATGGGTCGAAAATCTACCAAAAACTCCGTCCCCTTTCCAAGTTTTTATTCCCCCTAATTTTTATCCTCTTAAGGATTCTATCGGCCCAACCACGGCCAAAAATTCGCGCCTCGTCTTCTCATCTTCACGAAATGCGCCCGCCATCCTGCTGGTCACCATAGAGACGCCATGCTTATGAACACCACGTGTACTCATACATTCGTGGGTCGCCTGGATAACAACGCCAACACCATATGGCTCGAGTATATCCTGAATACAATCAGCAATTTCAGCCGTCATCTTTTCTTGAACCTGTAGCCGCTTTGCATATGTTTCTACAACACGCGCAAGTTTACTAATACCGACAACTTTATTTTTTGGCAAATACCCCACATGCGCCTTACCAATAATGGGCGCCATATGATGTTCACAATGAGATTCGAACGGGATATCACGCAGAACAACCATTTCATCATAACCGCTTACTTCCTCAAATGTCCGTGAAAGATATTCATGCGGATTTTCATTGTAACCTTTATAGAATTCATCATAGGATTTCACAACACGCTTGGGGGTGTCCATTAACCCTTCACGTGCAGGGTCCTCTCCTGCATATTTAAGTAATATGCGAACTGCCTCTTCTGCTTCTTCGCGGCTTGGTTTATTCGTTACTTGATTATTCATTCTTACTAACCTTTTAATGCAATCTTCTTGGATCATTTGGAATATCTAATGAAAAGGCAGGAATATCAACATCAAAATATGAACCATCAGCCGCTTTCATTTTATAACGACCTTCCATAAAACCAGATGGCGTAGATAGCGGCGCACCACTCATATATTCATATTCTCCACCTGGCTTTAAAACCGGTTGTTCACCAACAACGCCTTCGCCTTCAACTTCGTGAATTTTACCATTACCGTCCGTAATAATCCAATGGCGTCTATCGAGCTGAACTGTATCTTTTCCATGATTTTCAATGTGAATTTGATAGCCCCATACATAATGGCCATCATCCGGCTCTGATTCTTGATCCAAATAAAACGGCTCAACGGAAACACCGATATCATTTGTTATCGTTTTATATTTTTTATCGTTGCCCATTTTGTACTCTGTTCCAAATAATTAAAGTCCTGCTATTTTAGCAGCTCTTGCAAAATCTTCTATCAAATCATCCGCATGCTCAAGGCCAACAGATAGTCTTAGCATGCTATCAGTAATGCCCATTTCAAGTCTTGCGCTTTCTTCAACTGATTTGTGCGTTGTACTTGCAGGATGTGTCATCAAACTTTTTGCATCACCAATATTATTAGAAATATCGGTAACCTCAAGTGCATTTAAAAATTTAAATGCCTGTTCACGCCCTTCGGGGACAAAAACTGTTACAAGACTACCGCCAGCAGACATTTGTTTTTCAACTAAATCACGTTGCTTAAAATCAGAAAAACCGGGATAGTTTACCGATGAAAAACAGTCTAATTCACGTAACCTATGTGCAACTTTTTCAGCATTTGAGCACATTTTATCAATCCGCAAATCCATTGTTTCCATTCCCTTAAGCATTACCCATGCATTAAAAGGGCTCAAATTTGGGCCCGTGTGGCGAATTAATGGTAAAACTTTTTCTTCAAGAATTTCTTCTGATGTTAAGATACAACCACCAAGACATCGTCCCTGCCCGTCTATATGTTTAGTCGATGAATATATTACGATATCTGCGCCCATTTGGATTGGTTTTTGAAGCAGTGGTGTCGCAAAAACATTATCAACGACGACCAACGCTCCATTTTCATGGGCAATATTACAAACAAATTCTATATCAACAACATCCAGTGTCGGGTTGGCGGGCGATTCAAGAAAGACAGCCGTCGTGTTTTTCTGAAACGCATTTTTCCAAGCCTCTTTATCGGCGCCATCAACAAGTGTCGAAGTTACACCAAAATTCGCTAAAATAGTTTCAATGAATACACGGCAAGAACCGAAAAGCGTCTTACTTGAAACCACATGATCGCCAGCTTTCACAATTGAAAGCATCGCTTGTGTCATTGCAGCCATTCCAGTTGAGGTCGATCTGGCGGCTTCTGCCCCTTCGATCATGGCCATTTTATCTTCGAACATCGCACATGTGGGGTTACGTAAACGAGAATAGGTATAGCCGTCTTGTTCGCCTTCAAAACGTGCGGCTGCATCTTCTGCACAGTCATAAGCATATCCGGATGTCATGAACATGCTTTCACTTGTTTCACCAATTTCACTTCTGTAAGTTCCACCGCGTACAAGCTTCGTTTGAAGCCGCCATTTATCCGTAATTTCTTTATTTTTACCTGTGTCTCGTTTCATCTTCTTATGCCTAAATTAATTATGTTGAAAACTTATTCAAAGTGCAAGTGACGTTAAATACTACAAGATACCCTATCAAGTATACAAAAAGTTGTGTAATTTTAGCGATTTAATAAAACTTACGTCACTCATTTTTTATGCGTAAAAAACAATTTCTTACTTAAAAAACATACTGCTCATATATTCATTAAAATAAGTACTCTTGGCCAATCTTTTCTTTTTCATTGCAATAAAACAATTCTTAACCGTAAAGTAATCCCAAAATAAATTAAAATATGGGGCTACAAATGACATTCATTCGTGCAATTCTAATTTTCCTTTTCGTAACAATACCTTTTAATGTTCAGTCACAAACCGTCAGTGCTGATTTATTTAAATCAATGGAATATCGCAGTATTGGTCCTTATCGTGGCGGCCGCGTCACTACGGTCTCCGGTGTTTGGGGGGATGACCAAACATACTATATGGGTGCAACAGGGGGTGGCGTCTGGAAAACCGATGATGCAGGTATCACATGGCATAATGTTTCGGACGGATATTTTAACACGACTGGAATTGGTGCTATCACGGTTTCAAAATCAGATGTGAATGTTGTTTATGTTGGCACTGGTGAAAGTCCAATAAGAGGGGTTAAAACATCCCATGGTGATGGCGTATATAAATCAATGCACGCTGGCAAAACATGGGTGCATTTAGGACTTAAAGAAACGCGCCATATCGGTAAAATTCATGTTGATGCCAATAATCATGACATCGTATATGTAGCCGCACAAAGAAACCTATGGGGCCCTAACGAAGAACGAGGCATTTATAAATCCGATTGTACGTCATCAGGGAAAGTTGGGTTTTTAAGTCTTTATAATAAGAGAGTATTCTGCTCCATCTGATAATATTATGAGGCCATAGCATTAATGTGCAAGCGTTTTCGTTTGT
>NZ_CBFIEP010000045.1:0-8404 GCF_965661635.1 Pseudemcibacter sp.
AAGCGAAACAAAATTAAACTAAAAACAATGGCCAAACGAAAACGCTTGCACATTAAAGCTATGGCCGCATAATATTAACAGATGGAGCAGAATACTCTCTTATTATAAAGACTTAAAAACCCAACTTTCCCTGATGACGTAAAGATATATTGATATTATGCATAAAAAAGGGCTCGCAATAAATTATGCGAACCCTTAAATAATAATATATTAAAACGATTAACGTTTAGAGAACTGGAAGCTACGACGTGCTTTTGCTTTACCGTATTTCTTACGTTCTACAACACGTGCATCACGTGTTAAGAAGCCAGCAGCCTTAATAACCGAACGAAGCTCAGGCTCAAAGTGTGTAAGTGCTTTACTAACACCGTGGCGAACCGCACCAGCTTGACCAGAAAGGCCACCACCTGAAACAGTCGCAACAACGTCATATTGACCAACACGGCCAGCGACTTCAAATGCTTGCGCAATAACCATACGAAGTGTTGGGCGAGCAAAATAAACCGCTTCTTCACGACCATTTACAGTAATTGTTCCATTACCTGGTTTAATCCATACACGGGCAATCGCATCTTTACGTTTACCTGTCGCATATGCACGACCCTGTGCATCAAGTTTCTGCACATACTCAATAGCTGCGTCTACCACGGGAGCTTCAGCATCAGTTGCAGCTTCAACAGCCACATCTTTAAGGTCTTCTAATGTTTTCTTATCATCAGCCATTATTTGAATTCCTTGAATTTTTCTCATTCATTGCAGCAACATCAAGAACTTCAGGTTGTTGTGCGTAATGTGTATGTTCAGAACCGGCAAAAACGCGTAGGTTTTTAAGTTGTTCACGACCAAGAGGACCGTTGTGAAGCATGCGTTTCACAGCTTGCATAACGACACGTTCAGGATATTCACCTTCTAAGATGTCACGTGCTGTACGGTCTTTAATTCCACCTGGGTGGCCAGTATGCCAGTAATAAATTTTCTTATCTTTTTTATTGCCGCTAAGTTTTACTTTTTCAGCGTTAATAACGATGATATTGTCGCCACAATCCATTGAAGGCGTATACATTGGTTTATGTTTACCTTTCAAATATGTAGCAATGATAGCTGCCATACGACCTAGGACAAGACCGTCCGCGTCAATGACGTACCATTTTTTTTCAATATCTGCTGGTGTTGCAGAGTAAGTTTTCATTGGAATAAATCCTTAAATAAATTTTACGAATTAAACTGCGCGCAATATGCCATTATAAAAAATAAAGTCAACAACAATTATTTGTTATTTTTCAATGGCTTACAATTATGGTATTATAATACCCTTGCATAACACATTAATAATCAACGTTATTTTTAGCGAAGATTATCTAAAACTATGATTTAACACGATTTAATAAGAAAAGCGCAGCCGATAAAGCAACAACCGCCCCAGCTTGATGGGCCGCTGCTAGAGGAATTGCGACCATATTCATAATCGTTAATACACCAAGGGTAAATTGCCCTAGTATAGTTATAACAACAAAATGAGCCGCCAAACGAACACTTGAGGAGCTGTCATCTTTAAGTTTCCACCATAGGCACAACGCTAAAAATGCTACTACATAAGCAAAAGTTCGATGTTCAAAATGTATTGTCAGTGGATTATCAAAAATATTCATATACCATGGATCATTGGCAAATAACCCGTCAGGTATTACCTGCTCGAAAATTAAGGGCCACGTATCACTCACCAACCCAGCGTTTAGTCCTGCAACAAGCCCCCCTAATAATATCTGTACAAAAATAAGTTTCACATATACGAGCGCCATACCATAGGGTCGCCCGACAACCTTATCTTTAACGGGCATGATCAACCCAAGAGCAATCCAGAAGGCATAAATATAAATGATAACCGCAAGCCCTAAGTGAGCCGTTAAGCGATAATGACTGACATCCGGACGATCAACCAATCCACTTTTAACCATGTACCACCCAAGCAACCCTTGACAAGCACCCAGCAGGAACATGGTCCAAAGATGGGGTCTTATCGCCCGCTTGATTTTTTTCCTGAATAAAAAATAGAAAAAAGGAATAGCAAAAACGACACCAATAAGCCGTCCTAGCACCCTATGGGAATATTCCCAGAAAAAGATATTTTTAAACTCATCTAAGGACATCCCCTTATTAACTTTTTGATATTCGGGATATTGTTTATAGGCGTCGAATTCAGCCATCCATTCTGCTTCATTCATAGGCGGGACAATACCGCTGATCGGCTTCCAATCAACCATACTAAGGCCGGATTCCGTTAATCTTGTCACCCCACCGACAACAATCATGGCAAAAACAAATGCACAAACAACAAATAACCATACCGCAACATGGCGATTATTTTTATCTTCCGCTTTAAGGTAACTATTCACAGGCGTAACTCTATAATCATGACTTAATGCACGATTTATACAGCATTCTCGACGATAAAAAAAGCCACTATTTAAAAATTATTGCTGATTAAATGCTTTTGTAAATCTCATAATTCTCATGGCGCCTAATCCATGATCGGAACCGCCTACTCGACTTAACGATCTTAAATCAATTCGGCTACCGTTTTCTAACTCTGATATTCGGATAACCACATCATCATGGAAATTAAACCACTTCGTATAATCAGTGGCTTCAATGCGGCCATTTTCTTTATCAAGTGACGCAAAATCCCAATTTAAATCACTAGCAACTTTCAATGCCAAATCAAATGCTTCTTCTTTATCCATGTCACTGGTAATTGGTTGCACCCATGGGAATTTTGCAAGCTGCCTCATTCTATTACGGCCATCATAAACAAAATCATTTCTTCTGCCTGGCGCATCAAGAAGCGTTATAAATTCAGGCGGGTTTATTGTATCCGTACTGACATCATGTATTCCTCTTAACCCTGTTAAATCTTCTGGTTCCTTGTTTATTCCCAGATAATAGCCACTCCCAAAAATAAGTATAATAAGAACACTCATTTTTACGGTTTTGCGAATATTTCTAAAACGCCATTGTAATCATAACGCAAGCAACAGAGCCGCAGAAACAATTGAAACGGTCATATACTGCATTGTCATTCGAAACCCTGAAATAGGCTCCCATAAACCGAGTGCAGTTCCTGGCCCAGCGAGTAAAGGTAAAATGCCAATAAGCGATAAGATGAGCAGAACCCTAAACAGAATAGCTTTATGTTTACCCTGCATAATTATTCTCCTTATAATTAGATATTTAGCTTTTAACGGAAGACTGGTTTCATTGTATTCGAAATAACATATTTTTCAAAGTTTACTTCTTCATCTAATCTAATTGTCAAATAAACTTTATCATCATCAGCATGTAGTTCTTTTATACCGCGACGTGGCAGTGGGATTTTAGATACCATACAAAATGCAAACAAAGAAGCGGCAACCTCCGCATGAGAATAGGTCAATTTATCATTTTTAAATTCAAGTGCTTTATCCACTAAAAGAGAAACAGTTACGCTATCGGCTTTATCAATAATGGTTTTTTGTACATCTTCTATTTCAAAATATTGTTTTTTGAGTACTGAAAAATTTACCAATGCTTTGCGTAATTCAGATTCCGTAAAGTAAATATGTTTAACTTCTAATGGCATTAAAACCTCTTTATCCCTTAAGATCATTGAAAGAAAAACCTATAGTAAAATGATTAGAAAAGTCTTAATCAATTTTAATATTTAAATAAAGCTCTTGCCCTTTAACTTGAAGAGATTTTTTACCTGCTTTTGGAAGTGGAATTTTTAAATACATACAATAGCCCATTAAAGCCGCGGCGATCTCAGGGTTTGTATATTTCACAAGACCTGTTCTATTTTTTTCCGCATCAAATACTTTCATTGCGATGAAAATCTCATCTTTCGTAGATACAGAAAAATCGGTGATATTTTCCGCTTTAAATCGTAATCCTTTTCTGGCAGAAAATTGCATCAATGCTATTTTAAGTTCATGTTCTGAAAAAAATATCTCTCTATTTTCGCGTGGCATAATAACTCCCCATTGTTTACTCATACAATAATATTCTTATCAAGATCTTGGGGCAATAATAGTTAATAAAGTGTTAAAAATTGATAAAATCGTACGTTTTATCCAAACAAATAAACTTGTATAATTTCAGACAAATTCCTATATCAATCAAATGACATTAGAAACCACACTCATTCTGCTTGGTGCATCAATTTTAGTATTGCTCTTTTCCTTGCTTATTATGCGACGACCAAAGAAAATAGGAACGCCTTGGTCCATTCCTTGGAATGGTGTCATGTTTATTTCAATAATGCTTATATTGTTATTTTCCAGCCACACACTTAGCTTCTTATAAAGGCCATTGATGCGAGCTTTCTTTTTTAAGGTTTTGCGCATCCTTAACGGCAATCGCGGTCATATTTAATATTCCCCGCGCGCTAACCCCCGGTGTCACAATATGTGCTGGCATCGCAGCCCCAAGTAATATTGGGCCAACCAGCAAACCTCTTTCGATACTTTTTACCAACCCAAGCGCACTATTCGCTGCATCAAGTGACGGGAATACAAGTAAATTTGCTGCACCGGTTAAGGCACAGTCTTGAATGAGGTCTTTTCGTAAATTCTCATTTAATGCCGCTTCAGCATGCATTTCACCGTCGACCTCTAACCCTGGCACTCTTTCACGTAACATTTTCACGGCTTTAAGCATCTTACAGGCAGAAGGTGCTTTTGAAGACCCGAAATTTGAATGCGAAAGCAGCGCTACTTTCGGCTTAATGCCGAATAACTCAATCTGTTTTGATGCTGCAATGGTACTTTCAACAATTTGTTCCATTGTAGGATCAATATCCATAAACGCATCGGCAATAAAAACGGTCTGTTGTGGTAAAATAAGAACACTTAATGTCGAAATCTTCTGGTTCATATTTTTGCGGCCAATGATATCAATGATATAACGAATATGAAAATCAAATCGTCCATAAGTTCCGCAAATCATCGCATCGTGATAACCAAGCTTAACTGCCATTGCGGCAATCACGGTTGTATTTGTACGGACAATTGTTTTGGCAGCTTCTTTCGATACACCCTTACGGCCAACCGTTTTATGGTACGCCTTATAAAATTCATAATATCGATCATCATGTTGTGGGTTGATGACTTCATATTCTTTATCTTGAGTCATTCTTAACCCGAGCTTCTCAATTCTGTCGGCGATAACGTCTGGGCGACCTACAAGTGTCGGATAAACCATCCCTTCATCAAGTGCCGCCTGCACCGCACGAAGAACATTTTCATTTTCCCCTTCCGCATAAACAACTCGTTTCGGATCTTTCTTGGCATCTTCCAAAATCGGCTGCATCAGCATATTTGATTTAAAGATAAAGTTACCGATCTTCTCTTTATAGGCATTCATATCTTCAATTGGTCGTGTGGCAACGCCGCTATCCATCGCCGCTTGCGCCACCGCTGGTGCCACTTCAAGAATTAGACGTGGATCAAAAGGTTTTGGAATAATATATTCCGGTCCAAATTTTAATTCCTCACCGCGATAGGCGTCAGCTACTTCATCAGAACTTTCACGGTATGCTAAATCAGCAATCGCCCAAACGCAGGCTTTTTTCATTTCATCATTAATTTCTGTGGCCCCAACATCAAGTGCACCACGAAAAAGAAAAGGAAAACAAAGAACATTATTAACCTGATTTGGATAATCAGAGCGTCCAGTTGCAATAATTGCGTCCGGTCTTGCTTTCTTTGCTTCTTCCGGTGAAATTTCAGGAGTCGGATTAGCAAGCGCAAGAATAAATGGTTTATCCGCCATTTTCTTGACCATTTCCGGCTTTAAAACACCCGGTGCTGATAACCCAAGGAATACATCCGCCCCTTTAATGGCATCATCAAGATTACGGTCTTTGGTATCACGGGAATAACGTTTTTTATATTCGTTCGCTTCACGGCCATCATAGACAACACCATCAAGGTCAATCAGCGTAATATTTTCTTTTTTAAGGCCTAACGTCACCAACAAATCAAGACAAGCCAGAGAGGCTGCCCCGCCACCAGTAGCAACAAGCTTAACATCCTTAAATTCTTTTTCTACAATCCTTAACCCGTTAAAGACAGCCGCACCTGCAACAATCGCCGTTCCGTGTTGATCATCATGAAATACGGGAATATTCATCCGCTCTTTCAATGCTTTTTCAACAACAAAACATTCTGGTGCTTTGATGTCTTCTAAATTTATCGCCCCAAAGGTAGGCTCAAGCGCCGCAATAGTATCAATAAGTTTCTCTGGATCTTTCTGATCAATTTCGATATCAAACACATTGATACCGGCAAACTTTTTAAATAATACCGCTTTACCTTCCATGACCGGCTTACTAGCGAGCGGCCCGATATCCCCTAAACCAAGAACCGCTGAACCGTTAGTGACAACACCAACCAAATTACCGCGAATTGTCATATCAGCTGCGGCGGCCGGATCCTCGACGATGGCCTCACATGCATAAGCAACTCCGGGTGAATAGGCCCGTGCCAAATCCCGTTGGTTTGCCAGTGGTTTTGTTGGAATTATTGCCATCTTGCCCGGTGTGGGTTCAGTGTGATAGCGAAGCGACGTTTCTTTAAACTTATCAACCAATTATCAATGTCCTGTTATGTGGCAATAAAAATACAGACATTTCAAAAAAAAGGAAAGAACAATAACGTTCTTCCCTAAAAATAGTTTTATATATTAATTTACTTAAAGCGAAGCAGCAACATATGGAAGATCAAGATCGTCCGCAACGGCTTTGAAAGTTACGTTACCGGCTTCAATGTTAATTCCGTTCGCAAGATGCGCGTCGTCCTGACATGCTTTCTTCCAACCTTTGTTAGCAAGTTGAACAGCAAATGGCAGTGTCGCGTTATTGAGCGCATATGTTGATGTGTGCGCAACAGCACCAGGCATATTCGCCACACAATAATAAACAGCATCATCAATAATAAATGTTGGATCACTATGTGTTGTTGCTTTTGAGTTTTCAAAACAACCACCTTGGTCAATTGAAATATCGACAAGAACCGCACCCGGCTTCATGCGACGCGCCATTTCAGCAGAAACAAGTTTCGGTGCGGCTGCACCAGCAACCAGAACAGCGCCAACAACAAGATCAGCATCAAGAACCGCTTCTTCAAGTGAATGCGCCGTCGAATAAACTGTTTTCACAGAACCGCGGAAACGTTGATCAAGATAACGCATTTGATCAATATCACGGTCAAACACCGTCACATCAGCACCAAGTCCAACAGCCATCTCAGCAGCGTTCATTCCTGAAACACCTCCGCCAATAACAACAACCTTCGCAGGGGCAACACCCGGTACACCACCAAGAAGAATACCACGGCCGCCTGATGCTTTTTGTAGTGCATGGGCACCCGCTTGAATTGACATACGACCAGCAACTTCACTCATAGGAGCAAGAAGCGGAAGTGAACCATCATCCGCCGTCACCGTTTCATAAGCAATTGCCGTGCAACCAGATGCCATAAGTGCTTCAGTTTGTGGCTTATCCGCCGCAAGGTGAAGATATGTGAATAGTAAATGATGTGGCTTAAGCATCGCACATTCATTAAGTTGTGGTTCTTTAACCTTAACGATCATTTCTGCTTTTTCAAAAACTTCCGCAGCAGTTGCTATGATTGAACATCCAACCGCTTCATAATCAGCATCACTGATACCAATTCCGGCACCGGCATTTGTTTCCATAATCACTTCGTGACCATTACGGATAAGCTCAGACGCGCTTGATGGTGTTAGACCAACACGATATTCGTGTACTTTGATTTCTTTTGGGCAACCTATAATCATGACTGCTTTTCCCTTATTAAAATTGTGAATCTTTCTTAATCACAAGATACACAAACAAAATAAGAATGTCCTTGCTTTTTTCAGCGTGAAACACTATATTTTTCGCATATTATTGCGTAAGAATACAAATATGAGACATAAATTTCGAAATTTAAAGTTAGACAGGATTGATCATGCGATTTTGGATAACTTGCAAAATGACGGTAGAATAAGTAATTCTGACCTTGCTGATCGTGTCGGACTTTCACAGTCTGCATGTCTGCGCCGTGTAAAGTCACTTGAGGCTGAAGGCGTGATCGAAGGATATGCCGCCACTGTCAATCAAACGGCGGCGGACCTTCCTGATAATGTTTTTGTTCAGATTACCGTAGAAAAACAAACCAAAGAACTTCTTACAGAATTTGAACGAATTGTGCGCGATTGTCCGCAAATTATGGAATGCTATCTCATGAGTGGCGATGCGGATTATATGCTGCGGGTTATTGTTTCCGATGCGTCCGATTATGAAAAGCTTCATATGGATGTGCTTACCGCCCTTCCCGGCGTCAGCCAGATTAAATCAAATTTTAGC
>NZ_CBFIEP010000046.1:0-4683 GCF_965661635.1 Pseudemcibacter sp.
TTTACCAAGATAATCATCTGCGCCAGCTTGAAATCCGTCTACGCGTTCTTGCCAATCATCCCTTGCCGTTAAAATAAGAACAGGGAGACTGTTTCCTTTTTGTCGCCAGCTTTTAAGGACATCTAATCCGGAAATATCCGGCAGACCAATATCAAGTATAACCGCATCATATGAGATTTCATCACCCATAAATTCGGCATCTTCACCTAGAGTGATCAGATCAACGGCAAAACCTTTTGCTTTCAAATCATCCGCTAGTCTCGGTCCTAATTTTGGATCGTCTTCAACGAGCAATAAACGCATTATTCCTCCCTGAGGTGCGAAGCGTCTTGGCCGGTTTTTCCATCAATCAAATGGACTTCAACGATACCGTTCGCTTTTAATATTTCCAGATGATAAATGAGAAGGCCATCAAAACTAACGAGTTCAGCCTCGATAATTCTATCTTCTTTATCTCTTGGAATTTTATCTAGAATCTCTTGGTAACTAAGAACATTACCGCTCTTTAAGTTTTCGGTGATTTCTTCTCTAGAAATTGAATTACTGCCAATCACTTGAGCATATCCGGAGTTTATCATAGACGCAGTGATACTGAAAACAGTAATAAGCGTTATAAGTTGACCTGGATAATTCTTCATAAAAATCTTTCTGCATTGCATCATAAACATCATATAATGATTATTCCGTCATGCAAAACCCTTCTTGAAATGATTGAACATAATTATGACGTTTCCTTCTCTATCATACCTAGATGAATTCAAACTTAAAAACCAAGAGATATGGGTGACCAGTATTTTAGAATATAATAAGTAAAATACCCTTTTAGTTCATCACTGAAAATCAGAAATAACTGTGACGCCATTAGATTGAAATTTATTCATATTAATCAATGCATCAATCGATTGCGCAAGATTGATTTCTTTGCCGATTAATTTTTCCGGTTCCAGTTTACCCGACGCAATCATATTAAGCATTTCAGGATAACGATGCGCAGCCATACCGTGACTTCCGATAATTTCCAATTCATTCGCTACCACAATATCCATTGGTAAATTCGGGGTACTCTGATCAGCCACAAGCAGGCCTACTTGAATGTGTTTGCCACGTTTCGCGAGCGATCGTATAGAATTTCGACAAGTTTCCGGATTTCCTAGTGCATCCATTGAAATATGCGCACCGCGCTTTGTAATTTCAAAGATAGCCTCCGGAACATTTGTAGCGATCTTGGCATTAATGCCAAAATCCGCACCTATCGATTTAGCAAATTCCAACTTTTGATCATCAATATCAATGGCAATTACATTCGCACCGTAAGCTTTTGAAATCATTATGGCTGATAACCCAACGCCACCACATCCGTGAACAGCTACCCAATCGCCATCTGAGACTTTCCCTTGATCGACGATACCACGATAGGAAGTGATGAACCGACATCCCAGGCTTGCCGCCGTTACGAAATTCATTTCATTAGGCAATTGAACCAAGTTTAAATCAGCTTGATGGATACCTACATATTCCGCAAATGATCCCCAATGGGTAAACCCTGGCTGAAATTGATTATCGCATACTTGCTGATTTCCGCTATCACATTCAGGACAGTGGCCACAGCCACCAACAAAAGGAACCGTTAGACGGTCACCAATATGCCAATTTTTAACGTCTTTACCAACGGCTTCGACTATACCAGCTAATTCGTGGCCCGGCACATGCGGAAGCGGAATATCTGGGTCATGACCAATCCAACCGTGCCAATCACTTCTACACACCCCTGTCGCCATCACCTTTAAAACCACGCCGTGATTTTCAGGTGTTGGGTCTGCGACTTTTTTTATCGTCGGCATATCGCCATATTGTTCAAAAAGAACAGCTTTCAAATTAATGCCTTTTTAATCGACCGTAGGCCGCAACAATTGCTGCGCTATCGATCATGAAATGTTCATATAAATCCGGTAGATCGCCCGTTTGTCCAAATGTTTCAACACCAAGTGGTACAACGGGATTACCGTGAATACTACCAAGCCAAGATAGGTTTAACGGATGGCCATCACAAACAGAAACAACCAAACAATCACGCGCGAGATCACCCATTAATTTTTCAATGTGGGACGTTTTTGGGATTTTATTGATTGCACTGCTACGTCTTGAAGCCGCCCAATCACGGTAAAGAATATCCGATGATGTTACAGCGAGAACTGCCATGTCTTTATTTTCTTGCTGCAAATCCTGTACGGCGCCCATGACTTCTGGCGCAATGGCTCCTGCATAAATGATGGCTCTCGTTGTGCTGCTTGTTGGCTTACGGAGCCAATAAGCCCCTTTAACAATGTTATCTTTATCTTCTTCCGATAAAACACGAGGAAGTTGACTAATTTTACGTGTTGCAAGGCGCAAATAAACGGATGAGCCATCCTCGTCTTGCATTAGCTCAAATCCCCACTTCATAAGAACCGCTAGTTCATCGGCATAAGAAGGTTCAACAGATGTTAATCCAGGTTGAGAAAGACCAATAAGTGGTGTTCCTATTGATTGATGTGCGCCGCCTTCTGGGCCAAGTGTGATACCGGATGGCGTCGCAACCAGCATAAATCTTGCCCCTTGATAAGTTGCATAATTAAGCGCATCAAGTCCCCGGGCGATAAACGGGTCATAAAGTGTCCCAACCGGGAATAAGCGTTCCCCAAAATTACGATATGTCAGTCCAAGTTGTCCGAGCAATGAAAATAAATTATTTTCAGCAATACCGAGCTCCATATGTTGACCTGATGGCCCTTTACGCCAAATCTGTGAACTTGGAATTCTTTTATCTTTAAAAATATCTGCTACATCTTCTCGCGCATAAAGATTACGCCGATTAACCCAAGGGCCAAGGTTGGTTGACGATGTCACATCGGGACTTGTCGTAATAATGCGGTCCGCCAGCTCGCTATCACCTTTGGCAAGTTCAAACATAATTTTACCGAATGCTTCTTGGGTTGATTGCATTTCATCTTTTGGTGCCGGTAATTCAGGAATGCGAATTGTATCAACCTTTTTAATTAATTTCGCACGCTGCTGATAACTACAATTGGATATAAAGTGTGTTAGTTTCTCCGCTTCTTTTTCCATGCCGCCAAATTTGTCCCATTCGGCACCTTGTGGTACTTTCTGATCTTTTTGGAATTGTGCCATTTGGCCAACACTCATTAATCCGGCATGATTGTCTTTATGTCCCGCAAGCGGTAATCCTTTACCCTTAACAGTATATGCAATAAAACATTGGGGTTGTTCGCTGTCTACGTTGCCAAAAGCTTCCGTCAGTGTTTCAAGGTCATGGCCACCCAAGTTTGTCATCACTTCTGCAAGTTCCGTATCACTATAACTATCCAAAAATTCACCAAGCTTGCTTGTTCCTTTTAATTCATCGGAAAGTTGTTTTCTCCATTCTGCGCCCCCTTGATATGTGAGTGCCGAATATAACTGGTTGGGGCAATTATCGATCCATTTTAAAATAGCTTCACCCGCCGGACCATTTTGTGCTTTTAATAATTTCTTGCCGTATTTAAGGGATGATACTTGCCAGCCTAAACTATCAAAAACACCACTAATTCTTTCAAATAAAGCATCATCAACAACACCATCAAGACTTTGGCGATTATAATCAATAACCCACCATAAATTGCGCACTTGGTGCTTCCATCCTTCAAGAAGGCTTTCAAAAATATTACCTTCATCAAATTCTGCATCACCAGCAAGCGCGATCATACGACCCATGGAATTTTCATCATGCCAATTATGGTCAACCATATAATCCTGAGTTAGAGTATTAAATAATGTTGCAGCAACCCCCATTCCAACAGAACCGGTCGAGAAATCAACATCCGTCGTGTCTTTTGTAATCGATGGGTATGATTGCGCACCACCAAACCCGCGAAAATTTTCCATCTTGTCAAGATTTTGACGGTCCATCAAATACATGATCGCATGTAAAATCGGTGATGCATGCGGCTTAACGGCAACTCGATCATTAGGCCCAAGAATATGAAAATAAAGGGCCGTCATAATTGACGCCAAAGAAGCACTCGATGCCTGATGGCCACCAACTTTTAGTCCATCACGTGAAGGGCGCAAATGATTAGCATTATGTATCATATAGCTGGCAAGCCAAAGAACCTTCTTTTCCAAAAGTTTCAACTGCTTAATATCATCTGTGCTTGTTTTATTGCTCATAACCATGTCCTAAAATTAAAAAAGTTACCAACGAGTAACATAATTTTTAGATCATGCCAAATGCATCTATATTATGCAAGTAGATTCTTATTCTCTTTCAGTGCTGTGATGACGGCATCAATATCTGCATCATTATTATAGAAATGTGCAGATATTCTAAGATTGCCATCACGACAGGAAACAACAATATTGCGTTCAGCCAATGCGGCGACCAAAGCATATTCATCAGTTGAGGCGACCGTAATCATTGCACCATGCTTTTCCGGATCCTTTGGTGACATGAGCTTTCCACCAATATCATTAATACCTGCCTTCAAACGTTCATTTAATTCAGCGACATGACGCCTGATATTTTTTAAACCAATTTCTAATATGAGATTAAGTCCCGCTTCTACAGCATATAGATTTGGAACTGATGGTGTACCCTGTTCAAAACGTCTGGCATTATTTGCGGGGATATTATCATGAATCAACATT
>NZ_CBFIEP010000047.1:0-9427 GCF_965661635.1 Pseudemcibacter sp.
TTCTATTCCCTTTCTTCGTGCCTTTAATAGTAAATATTTCATTTCTGGCCACGAACAACTTGTAATTTGAAGTGATTTTGCAGGAATTTGCCCCATCAAATCTTTATCTTGATATGTAAAAACTGGAACTTCCATTACATCTTGGATCTTTGTTCTACCGGTCTCAAGCCATAATTTACCATCATCCGGTTTCCAAACGCCAAGTCCAATATTTGAAGATAACGGTATATTCAAATCAGACATAACCTTATAGGTTGTAAGGTCGGCTTGTAAGTTTCCTGTTCTTATAGCATCAGGTCTTTTTCCAGCCCAGCGTTTGAATATTTCTATAGAATATTCAAATATTTTTTTTAATTCTTCATAATCGCGGTCGGCGCATGAATCATTATCGCTCCAATCAGTGAAAGTGTCGCCTTTATGATAATGAAGCCAACCTGGATGAATATGCAATTGGGTATCTTGCCCTGCTTTATTGATTTTTTTGACGATCGATTTCATCGGCTGATCACCAAAATAGTAATAATTAAGACATTCCACAAAGAAAGTACTTTTAATGCCATATTTATTAAAAGTATCCAGAAGAAAATCAACACCATGTCCTTTACCATCAATTTCACATAACGCAATTGGCTCAGCAACAGGCTTCTTGCGAGGATCATCAAACGAACCAGCAATACTAAACTCTGTATCTATTGTAATGGTGACTTCTAATGGTTTAAGCATAAATCATTCTCTGGCAAACGATTTAAATTTCACTGGTTCAAGGACCGATTGCCCACTTCTATATTCTAGCTCACCTTCTGGCATATCTGTTTTAACGCTTTGAATAGCACGGACTACATCCATTCCTTTGGTGACCATTCCAAATGCGGCAAACCCTTGCCCATCAGGATTGCGCATACCGCCAAAGTCAAGTGATGGTTGATCATTTATACAAATAAAAAACTCTGATCCCGCGGTATCTGGTGCCCCTCTCGTCATTGATATCGTTCCATCAAGATGCTTTAAACCAGTATCACTTGTGCGCTCAAGGGGTATCGGATCATAACGCGCGATGTCACTATTACCACTAATGCCACCTTGAATGACCTCAATTTTGATATCATTCTGTTCTTGGTTTTGCATATGTACGACGCGATAAAAAGCACCATCATTCATTAGCCCATTATCGATATATTTAAGAAAGTTATTCACTGTAATCGGCGCTTTATCGGCATATAAATCAATATGTATGTCACCCATTGTCGTTTCTAGTTTCACTTTTACAGTATCAGGTCCAGTTTTCTTTTCACTAGTAATCAATGAAACTAAAACCACTAAAGCGACTAGCAAAATTAATATTAAAGAAATTTTACGTAACATAATTTTCCTCTTTATATAATGGCTTCAGAGCGATTTTTCGGACCACCATCACGCACTTTAACGAACCATAAGATAACAAAAACCAGCAGAACAAGTACACCAATAACAATATTATTCATATTATCCCACCCTACTCTATCGAGCATAAATCCTGAAGATAGTGTTGCCAACCCGGAAAGTCCAAATACAACAAAATCATTAAGACCCTGTACATAAGCTTTTTCTTCTTCGTTATAAGCATGCTCAAGAAGTGTTGTTCCAGCCGTAAACATAAAGTTCCAACCTATTCCGATTAAAACCAATGCAGCGTAGAAATTATATAATTCCACACCTGCTTTCGCGATTAACGTCGAAACAAGCATTAATATCATTCCACCCAAAATCATTTTTATCGACCCGAAACGTGCAATGAGTGTTCCTGTAATTATTGCCGGCGCAAACATAGAAATAGAATGCCATTGAATAACACCCGCTGCTTCTTCAACTAAAAAGCCGCAAACTTCAACCACTTCAAGTGGGGTTGCTGTCATAATAAATGACATTGAGAGATAAGCAGCTGTTGCGCTAAGTGACGCACAAATAAAAGCAGGTCTTTTAAGTACATCCATTACTTTTGGATTAGCCGCAGGCACATGATCGTCTGGCAGTTTTTTACGTGGAGGCAATTTTATCAAATAAATTAATGTACACGCGACCAAACTTAAAAATATAATCAAACAATAGGTTCCCGCATAAACAACAGGTTCAAAATAATTAGATTCAAACAAACGCGCCAATGTTGGCGCAGAAAGCCCTGCGAGAACTCCGCCTAAGATAACATATGATACCGCCTGTTTATGGTAAGATTTTGGGGATACTTCCATTGCCGTAAAACGATAATAATTGGCAAACGACTGATAAGTACCATGGCTAAAAGTAGCAAGGCATAACAAAAAGTAGTTATTCGTATAAATTGAGATCACTGCTAATAATCCGCCAATTCCACCAAAAGTGGCACCGGTATAAAAACCCGCTTTACGCCCGAAGCGTTTCATAAACATTGAAGCTGGAAATGCAAATGCTGCTGTTGCTAAAAATGCAGTCGCCGCTGGAATAGTTGCAAGCGCATTATCTCCGGTCATCATTTTAGCAACAAGAGAGGAATAAGTAATCACAGTGACTACAGACGCCAATAACACAAACTGCGCCATTGAAAGTAAGAATAAATTACGCTTTACATTATCCATGGAAAATCCTTGGCTTTTAATTATTTAATACCAACCCGTCATAGGCGGGTTCGACCCTATTTGGCAACTCATTTTTTAAGGTTTCATAATCCAGATCAGCCATCATATGAGTAAGAACAGCTTTTTTGGGCTTAAATCTATCAATAAATGCCAATGTTTTCTCATAATGACAATGTGTTGGGTGTGGATCATGTCTAAGACAATCAACAATCCATATGTCTAAGCCTTCAAGATTTTCATAACTAGATTCGGGAATATCATTAAAATCCGTACAATAACAAACATTACCAAATCTAAACCCATATGAAATAATGCCACCATGAATTAATTCTATTGGTTGAACATCAATATTTCCTATTTTAAAAGGCGATAAATCAATCTCATTGGCTTTACAGATCGAAGGATAACCCTTTCTACCGCTAAAAATATATCCAAAGCGAGATGTTAAAACATCCAAAGTATGCGCATTGGCATAAATGGGAACATTATCGTTCATATTCTGTGCGAAAGCGCGCAAGTCATCAATGCCATGTGTATGATCAGCATGATCATGGGTATATAAAACGCCAGTTAAGGACGTTATACTAGCGCTTAGTGCTTGCTCTCTAAAATCAGCCCCTGTATCAACAATTAAACGTGTATCTCCTTGCTCAACCATTATAGATGCACGTCTGCGGCGATTTTTAGGATTATTTGGATCGCAATTGCCCCAGCCATTATTGACTTTACCGCCAATTCGGGGAACGCCTTGCGATGTACCGCATCCTAAAATCGTTATTTTCATTTGCCCGCTGGTCTTTCGGTTTTGCTAAATAAATCAAAGAAATTATCAGTGGTTACTTTCGCTAATTTTTCATAGCTAACCCCCATATGCTCTGCTAAAAATTCTGCTGTATGCATTACATATGATGGTTCACATGATTTTCCGCGCATTGGGACTGGTGCTAAAAAAGGTGAGTCCGTTTCGATTAACATTTTCTCTAACGGAATTTTTTTAACGGCCGCCTGTAAATCTTTCGCGCTTTTAAATGTGACAATACCGGAAATAGAAATATAACAGCCAATATCAAGGCTTTCTTTAGCAAACCATTCGCTCGCGGTAAAACAATGAATAACAGCGGGATATTCGCCTTTTTCCATTTCTTCTCTCATTATGCGTGCGCAGTCATCATCCGCATCTCGCGCATGAACAATTAAGGGCAACCCCGTTTCGCGGGATGCTTCAATATGCGCTAAAAAATTTTCCTGCTGCTTATCTCTTGGCGAACGATCATAATAATAATCAAGTCCGGTTTCACCAATACCCACAACTTTTGGATGCTTTGCTTTTTCAATCAATTCTTGTGCCGTTATACCATACTCTTCTTCAGCATCATGAGGATGACTTCCTACCGTTGCCCAAATATGATCATGCGCTTCGGCAATTTTTATCACATCGTCAAATTCATTAAGTCTGGCGTTAATCGCAAGCATAGTACCCACACCATTTGCCGCAGCACGCTCAAGCACACCATCCATGTCATCGACAAGATTTCCATAATTGAGGTGGCAATGACTATCTACTATAAATGGCTTATTCATTATTCATTTTCCGCAACATAACGTGGGAATACTCCCTCAGGTTTTTCCATTTTTGTTCCCGATGCCAATCGGTGATCAGCCCCTAACTTATCAAACCCACGCTCAGAAGCCGGAACTTTAAGAAGATCAATTAACTTAGATGCGCTATCAGGCATAATAGGCTGTGTAATAATACCAATCTGACGAATTATTTCAGCTGTAGTATAAAGTACCGTTCCCATTCGTTCTGGATCGGTTTTCTTTAATGCCCATGGCTCCTCACCGGCAAAATAGCCATTGGCATCAGATACAACTTTCCAAATGGTCTCAAGCGCTTTATTAAATGCCTGCACGTCCATATGATCTCTAACTTTTGGCAACAATCCATCTAAAGCACTTAAAATAGCATTATCCGCTTCAGTATTATCCCCCGGTGTTGGCATTACACCATCACAATTTTTGAAAATCATACTTAAACTACGTTGTGCAAGATTTCCCAAATCATTTGCAAGATCGCTATTGATACGGTTAATTATGGCTTGCTTATTAAAATCGCCGTCATTACCAAACGGAACTTCCCGCATTAGGAAATAACGCACTTGATCTAGACCAAATTCATCAACTATCTGAAAAGGGTCGATAACATTGCCAAGCGATTTGGAAATTTTTTGCCCTTCATTGGTCCACCAACCATGGGCGAAAACGCGTTTTGCAGGCTCAATCCCTGCGCCCATTAAAAAGGCAGGCCAATAAACGGCATGGAAACGTAAAATATCTTTACCGACCATATGAATATCCGCTGGCCAGAACTTCTGAAACGTGCTGCTTTCCATGTCAGGATAGCCTGCTGCCGTCATATAGTTGGTTAAAGCATCAATCCAAACATACATAATATGCTTGTCATTTCCAGGAACCGGCACGCCCCATTTAAAGCTTGTTCTGGAAACGGATAAATCTCTAAGTCCGCCTTCAACAAAACTTTTCACTTCGTTTTTGCGGCTTTTTGGTAAAACGGTAGGATCCAAACTTTCATAAAAATCAAGTAACTTATCTTCAAAAGCTGAGAGCCTAAAGAAATAGCTTTCTTCCTCAACCCATTCAACGGGGGCTCCAGTAGGTGCAAGTTTTTCACTGCCCTCAACTTCAATTAGCTCATTCTCGCCATAAAAAGCTTCATCACGGACAGAATACCACCCTGCATATTTATCCAAATAAATATGACCGTTCTCTTCTAATTTTTTCCATAGCGCTTGGCAGGCGATTTTATGGCGTTCTTCCGTCGTGCGAATAAAGTCATCGTGGGAATAATTCATAAAATCAGCAAGTTCACGAAACCTTTGTGATACTTGATCGCAAAATTCAAGTGGTGTCTTACCCGCGGCGGCGGCCGATTTTTCAACCTTTTGACCATGTTCATCGGTTCCTGTTAGAAACATAACATCATACCCATCAAGCCGTTTAAAGCGTGCCATAACGTCACATGCCAATGTTGTATAAGCATGCCCGATATGCGGAACATCATTCACATAATAAATTGGGGTTGTAATATAAAATGCGTCTTTCGCTGACATTAAATTTCTTTCTAATTTTCTTTTTATTCTTTATCGCGTCTTTAAGGCTGAATTGATCATATTTAAAATATCAATAACCGTTTGTTTCCGGTCCATATTCAATTGATCAGTCACTTTCATTTTTTCGGATATCTTTTCCCACAGGCCTGCCCACTGATCAAGTGGTATTATTTCGCCTAGTTCTTCCATTAGTTTAAATTCTTCGGTCAATGCTTCTTTAATATTATGAGTATGTCCCGTATTTAAATAACTTACATGACGCACCATACGGCTAATAAACTGTGAAAGCATTTCTGAAAATAATAAAAATGTGTCCCCAGATTTTTTCGTAGTTATAGCGCCGGCAAAATCATGCATTAACGGCACATTGATATTTGGCATCGTTGAAAGAAGTCCTAGGATCTCTCGGTATACCTTTAACCCTTGGTGTTCTATTAAAGAAATCGCATAGCCTGGGCTGCCGTTTGATAAAGCAACATATCCGTCAATTATATTTTCTTCCTTATCAGGATAATTTTTTTGTAAAATTTCTTTCACTGTTTGGGATTTTAAAGGCTTTAACGGAAGCATCCGACATCTAGATTTAATCGTCGGCAATAATCGACCCGGCGCATGAGCAAGGATGATAAGAATAGAGTTTTTTGGTGGTTCTTCTAATATTTTTAAAATTGCATTGGCTGCATTTCTATTCATTTCATCGGCCGTATCAACGATTGCAACACGCCAACCGCCATCGGAAGAAGTTTTATGAAAAAACTGATTTATCTTTCTAACATCATCCACAAGAATATTACTTCGCATCTTGCCTGTTTTGGGGTCTTCTGTACGTTCAGTAATCATTAAATCCGGATTACTTCCCGCATTAACTAAATGGTTTGCTTGACTTTCTAAATCAGTTTCTAGGCTGGTTAAGGCAGCTTTTTCTAGCACATCCCCAAATAAGCCCGGCCCTTGATCATCTTCTGGTGGATTATTAAGTAAGAAACGAGCCATTTTATAAGCTAGGGTTGCCTTACCAATCCCCTTAGGTCCGGTAATCATCCAGGCATGATGTATTTTTTCAGCATTAAAGGCATCAAGAAACAATTGTTCGGCGTGCTCATGCCCAACAAGTTCTATTGTATTTCGAGGAATTAATGCTTCTTCACTGTCCATTAATAATGCCAAAAATTATTCTAAAATTATATGACTATGTAACATTAAAAAGAATAAAATGGCTATTGATAAATGACCATATAAGTAAAATTATAATTCATTTATCATTTGACGATATTTTTCGGCTTCTTCTAAATCAACATTTACGCCCAAACCTTGTTCATAAATTGTTACTAACATCCTAAGAGCACCTCTATGGCCTGACATCATTGGCTGCTCTCTTTTTAAGGATAGCGTCTGATATTTTTGATAACCAACTGTATCCGCATATAATGGAATAGGACTTTCTCTTCTTGGCTTAGAAGCGCGCTTTAACCAAGATATAGCTCTCATATAATCCTGATCTTCAAAGGCGGCTACACCCAATTCATATTGAGAGTTAGGATCACCTTGTTTTGCCATACAATTGCGATATGAATTACGGTCAGATGAAAGTGTTGAACAATCAACCGTCATTGTTCCACACGCTTGAAGTGAAAAAAATGTTAAAGCCATCAAAATGTAAAAGATGATTTTCATAGCAATTCCAATTTTGGAGCAATTGCTTGCCATATACGGTTAGCCACTTCATCAATCGTACCCTTGGCACTAACAACTATGCAACGTTCAGGATGTTTTCTTGCAATATCTAGGAAACTTTCTTGAAGCTTTTTATGAAATTCAGCTCCCATGCGTTCATAGCGATCTTCTTTATCCGTATTTTCTTCTTCACGCTCCAAAGCACGATTTAATTCTTGCCCATCCAAAACAATCGTCACGTCAGGCCAATAATTACCCGTCGAAATTTTGTGTAGCTTAAGTAATCTCTCTACATCAACGCCTTGACCATACCCTTGATAGGCAAAGGTTGAATCTACATATCTGTCTGATATCACCCAAATACCACTCTCAATGGCAGGGAGAACTGTTTGTTCAAGGTGTTCCGCCCGTGCCGCATTATGCAGAAGCGCTTCGGTCATCGGATGCCACTTATCTGTCCCACCCTTGACTAACAGTTCACGAATTTCTTCCGCACCTGGTGACCCACCCGGTTCACGCGTTAATTGGCACTTAACGCCTTTTTTAATTATTTTTTGATGAAGCAGGTTAACTTGAGTTGATTTTCCAACTCCTTCGCCGCCTTCAAAGGTAATAAATTTACCTTTATTACTCACCAGATGATCCCATTAACATATATCCAAAGGCCGCTTTGATGCGGCTCATACCACCGAGTGTATCCACATCATTGCCAGCTACAAGTGGGTAAGATTTCGTTTCCATACCCTCAGACGAAAGCTCAAGCGTTGCTATGGGCTGTCCTTTTTGAATAGGTGCAGGAACTGGGCCATCATAGACAACCTTTGCCGTCATATTGCGTCTTGCTTGTCTGTTCATAGATAATGTCACTCCCTCTTCTACGATGAGAGGAACCGTCGCTTCTTCACCAAGCCAGACATCCGCATTATCAATCACTTGACCCGCTTCAAGCATGTCGTAAATACCGAAATTTCTAAACCCATAATTCAATAGTCTGGTTGATTCACTGATACGTGCATTGTCACTAGACATACCATTAACAACCAACACCAAACGCCTGTCAGCGGAAACCGCCGATGACGCAAGGCCATAACCACCTGCTTCTGTGTGGCCAGTTTTAAGTCCATCGGCACCTTCCATGCGGTAAAGAAGCCTATTACGGTTTGGCTGATTTACACCGGCATAGCTAAATTCGCGCTCCGCAAAAATCGAATAATATTCTGGAAATTCAGTAGCAAGCGCCAACGAAAGTGTCGCAATATCACGCGCAGACATATAATGTTCCGGATCAGGCCATCCATTCGTATTCATAAAATTACTGCTTGTTAAACCTAAGTTTGCGGCTTCATCGTTCATCATATTAACAAATACATTAACATCCCCCGCAATCGCCAATGCGAGCTGTGCGCAGGCATCATTACCAGATTGAACAATAATACCCCGCAGAAGATCAGCAATCGTCACCGTATCACCGGCATTAACATACATTGTTGAGCCTCTATCCTGAGTACTCGTATTACGCCAATTTTGCCATGTGGGTGTGTTTTCTACATAATATTCATCATCTAAACTAATACTGCCGTTTTTTAATTGTTGAAACGCAATATAAACGGTCATTAGTTTGCTCATGGATGAAGGCGTCATTTGCTCATCGGCATTTTTTTCAAAAAGAACATCACCGGTTGAGGCCTCTATCAAAATAGCTTGCTTAGCCGGGCTCGATAAGGTCTGCGCAATGGCACCACTAAATGACGCAACGGTCACTAACCCTGTAAATGCGAGTAGTCGAAAAGATTTATTAAATTTCATTTTATTTTACCTTAATTTCTTGCTCTTTTGTTTTCTTTTAATTTTTAAGACCCGTATTAATCAAATACGACTTTGGCGGTATTATGGCCAAGATCCAACACTTGCTTTAGTGCCGCATTTGCAGTCGTTGTTGAATGAAGCGGCCCAATTCTTACACGATATAATTTTCGCCCGTTCAAGGTTATTCCTTCCATCGAAATGGCCCCAATATGTTTGACACCACTTATT
>NZ_CBFIEP010000048.1:0-10241 GCF_965661635.1 Pseudemcibacter sp.
AATTCGCTTCACCCGGATGACCAATTGGCCATTTACACATGCTTTCCGTAAGATCAAGTATCGATACTTTACCACCTGTTGACGTCACTTTGCTCGCGGGTGCTTTTTTAGGAACAGCCGCTTTCTTTTTCGCGGCGGCCGCGGCAGCACGTTTTGCAGGATCCGATTTCACAGGTGACGGACGTGATGCAAGCCCCATCCGATGTGCTTTACCGATAACGGCGTTTCTTGTCACGCCTTCTGCTAATTCTTTGGCTATTTGGCTCGCGCTTAAACCTTTATCCCATAATTCGCGGAGTTTCTCTACGCGATCATCTGTCCAAGCCATATGTAATCCTTACTTTGTTTTTAATCCGGATGATTTATAGCATACTTGCTTTAATTACCCAAATATTTCTAACCAGAAAGCAGCTATTTAATATTCTTGTTAGAAAACGTCAAGTTGAGATTGCGATATACCATAGTTTTATTCTATAAGAACGCATCAATGCATTCAGGATAGTAAACATGGCAAACGGCGATAACAGTATTAATGAATTTCAATCAAAACGCATGGGATCATTTAATTGGTCCGGCTTTCGTACATTATATGAAAAGGAAGTCCGCCGCTATTTAAAAGTGTTTGGACAAACCGTCGGGGCACCTGTAGTCACAACACTCATGTTTATGATGATATTTACGTTAGCGCTTGGTGGAAGTGACCGATATATGGGCGATATACCATATTCAGTCTTTCTCGCCCCGGGACTTATTATTATGTCGGTTTTGCAAAATAGTTTTGCAAACACATCATCATCAATTATAGGCTCAAAAATGCAGGGTAATATTGTTGATATTCTTTTGGCGCCACTTGGAGCAAAAGAGATTGCAATGGGCTATGCCTTTGGCGGTATAACACGCGGCCTTATGGTTGGATGCTCGGTTATGATCGCAATGAGCTTTATGACTGATCTTTCATTTACTCACTTATGGGCCATTTTATATTTTGGCTTATCAGGTTCCATGATGTTATCACTGCTTGGCATCATGACCGGGATTTGGGGGCAAAGATTTGATCAAACATCTGCCATTAGTAACTTTGTGATTATGCCACTCTCTTTTCTTTCAGGAACCTTTTATTCAATCGATAGACTAAGCGGTGTTTGGTTTCAAATTAGTCAGGTAAACCCTTTCTTTTATCTTATTGATGGCTTTAGATACGGCTTCACAGGTCAGGCAGAAGCAAATACAATGGTGGGGGCTTTATATATCCTTGGCATCAATATCACTCTTTGGGTATGTTGCTATAGAATGTTTAAAAGTGGATATAAGCTTCGCGCGTAAGCAAAAATATACATTTTTTACTTGAATGTTTGGTCAATTTAGGCCAAAAGACCTTTCTTTAAACAAAATAATGTACGAAATTATGGTCAAAAAACAGAATAATATATCGTCAATACTACCAACATACGCCAGAATGGATGCCAAATTCATCCGTGGCGAGGGTTGCAAGTTATATGGTGACAATGATCAACAATATCACGATTTTGGGAGTGGAATTGCTGTAAACTGCCTTGGGCATTGCCACCCCGCTCTCGTGAAAGCGTTAACGGACCAAGCAGGCAAGCTTTGGCATACGTCTAATATTTTCCATATCGATGGGCAAGCTACACTTGCTGATAAACTATGCGACATAACTTTTGCAGATAGTATGTTTTTCACGAATTCTGGCGCAGAAGCCGTTGAATGCGCCATAAAAATGGCGCGCCGTTATCATGATGCAAATGGAAACCCTGAAAAATTTCGTGTTATTTCATTCGAAGGAAGCTTCCACGGTAGAACACTTGCGACCATAGCAGCGGGCGGTTCAGAAAAACTTACAAAAGGGTTTGGTCCCGTCATGGACGGGTTTGATGTTATTCGTTTTTACCGTGATATGAGTAAGGTCGAAGACCATATTACCAATGAAACAGCAGCCATTCTTATTGAACCCATTCAAGGTGAAGGGGGTATTCGCCCGGTTTCCACAGAAAATTTACAAAAATTGCGTCAAATTGCCGATAAGCATGACATCTTATTGATTTTTGATGAAATACAATGCGGTGTTGGTCGTACTGGAAAAATGTTTGCACACGAACACGCCGGTGTAACCCCTGATATAATGCCAATCGCCAAAGGAATTGGCGGCGGTTTTCCACTTGGTGCCTGCTTAGCCGTTGAAAAAGTAGCCAAGCATATGACACTTGGAACCCATGGTTCAACATATGGCGGTAATCCACTTGCAATGGCGATGGGTATTGCAGTCATTGAAACCATAGAAAACGAAGACATTTTGGCAAATGTGCAAAAAATGTCCGATAAATTACGCTTGGATTTAATGAAGCTTAGAAAAAAATACCCAGACGTAATTGATATGGTGCGTGGATTAGGTTTAATGATGGGTATCAAACTTCATATTGAACCACCAGAATTTGTCCGAACGGCCTTTAAAAACAAATTGCTATTGGTGGGTGCCGGTGAAAACACAGTTCGTATTTTGCCTCCACTTAATATTACGGCAGAGGATATTGACAGAGCGATTGAGCTTATGGATATGACCTGCCAAGACATTTTGAAAAATAAATCGTTAGATTAATAATCTATCACTATAGGTGATGAAATGGCCCATGCTAAATTATTAAAAGACCATAGACATTTCCTTGATATTTCCTCATTAACACCTGAGGATGCAAGAGAAATTATTGAAACCGCTAAAACGCTTAAAAAAGCAGCGAAAAAACAAAACCAAAGTAAGGGTTTTGTACACCCTGATGCACCGCTCAAAAACAAAGCTCTTGCAATGATTTTTGAAAAATCAAGCACACGTACACGTGTTTCATTTGAAATGGCGATGCATCAATTAGGCGGCAAATCAGTCGTCTTGCAAAATCATGATATGCAGCTTGGGCGTGGTGAAAGTGTTTCTGATACGGCGCAGGTTCTTTCCGGTTTTGTAGATGCCATCATGTTGCGTGCCAATAGTCATGCCGACCTTCTTGAAATGGCAGAATGTTCTTCGGTTCCCATCATTAACGCCTTAACCGATTTTTCTCATCCCTGCCAGATCATGGCTGATGTGCTTACTTTTGAAGAGCATAAAGGCAATATAGCCGGCAAGAAAATCGCGTGGTCCGGGGACGGAAACAACGTCGCTATTTCATGGATACATGCAGCCGTTCTTTTTGACTGTGAATTATCACTCGCCTGCCCGTCTGATTATTCGCCAATTGCACAGGAAATACAATGGGCACAAAATAACGGCGCAAAAGTAACCCTAACCGAAGATCCAAATGCGGCTGTCATATATGCAGATTGCGTTATTACTGATACATTTGTTTCAATGGGTGATGACGACGCGGATCAAAGATTAAAGGACTTATCCCCATACATGGTCGATGGCGACTTAATGGATAAAGCAGATAAAGAAGCCATTTTTATGCATTGCTTACCAGCGCATCGCGGCGAAGAAGTAAGTGCCGATGTTATTGATGGTCCAAAATCCGTTATTTGGGATGAGGCCGAAAATAGATTGCATATTCAAAAAGCCATATTAATGTGGTGTTTTGGAAAATAACGAGCAACCTATGACTGAAAATAATCAATTACCGCTTCTTACCGATACCTGCCTTCCTTTTCAAATTGAAGGACAGGATATCAAAGGTCGAGTGGTGAGACTTGATCGGTCCGTCAATGAAATTTTAAAAAAGCATAACTATCCCGATCATATTAGTAAGCTTATGGGTGAAACGCTGGCCTTTACGGCCTTAATTGGTTCATTAATGAAATATGACGGTATACTCACTACCCAAATGAAAGGCGATGGCCCATTTCGTGTTTTGGTCAGTGATTTTTATAAATCGGCAGAAAATAAAATGATTGGTGATATTCGCGGCTATGCGTCTTTTAATGATGGCATCATTGAAGGTGGCACCCTTGAAGATATGTTCGGCGATAAAGGATATCTCGCGATTACCATCGATCAGGGCAAATTTATGGAGCGCTACCAAGGTATTGTAAAGCTTGAAGGTGAAACGCTCACCAACGCCGCAGAAGAATATTTCAGAAGTTCAGAGCAACTCCCAACAAAAGTCATGTTGTCCTGTGAAAAGGATGAAAACGGCCACTGGCAAGCAGGCGCAATCATGATACAGCATTATGCCCGCAACACCGAAGAAGAGCAGATAAGAGACCAAGATGAAACCGAAGATCATTGGAATACGGCTAGTGTATTACTGGGTAGTTTGAAACCAGAAGAACTACTTGATGAAAATCTAAGCCTTCAAAATTTATTGATACGCCTTTATCATGAAAGCGGTGTGCGCATTTTTGATCATACCTTAATTAAAGAAGGTTGCCGCTGTAGTCAGGAAAAGATAAGAGCCGCCCTCACCAGTATGGATCTTGAAGAATTAAACCAAATCGCCGAAGACGGCACCATCAATGTCACTTGTGATTTCTGCACTACGGTGCATAAATTTGAACTCAGCAAGCTGTTACACTAATCCATTCTATTCATACGCCATCGCAGGAAGCGGTTCGAAATTTGTAGTTTCATAGGCCCGCATTGCCCGCAGCACTCTAGCATCTTTCATTGTTGGCCCTACAATTTGCATTGAAATTGGAAGTCCATCATTACTTAATCCACACGGGACACTGCCCGCTGGATGCCCCGTTAAATTAAAGGGGTAGGTAAACTGCGTCCAATCCGTCCAACGTTCATAGCCCTGACCATCCGGAAATTCTATACCCGCATCAAAGGCCGTTAGCGGTAATGTTGGTGTAACAATCAAATCATAATTTTCAAAAACTTCGTTTATAGCGACCTGATAATTTTCCCGTGCAGCACTGGCATCTTGATACTCACTAAGTGAATATTTTTCACCCTCATCTGCAATTTCAATTAACGCAGGTTCCACCATTTGACGTTGTTCTTCATTTAAGACACGAATTGCACGCGCAGCTCCCGAATACCAATGCACACGGAAAATATCATCTGTATCTGGTAAATTTAAATCTGGCCGTTCAACGGTCGCTCCCATATCGCGAAAACTGTCAACGGCATCTGACACACATTGTGCAATTTCAGAATCAATCGGGCCATCATTCATTTTTGGCAAATATGCAATCCTTAGTCCGCGAACTCCCCCTTCGATAATTTTGGTAAAATCTTCTGGGATATAAGGTTTTGAATAAGGGTCCCGAACATCAGGCATCGTCATAACATTTAACATTAATGCCACATCACCGACCGTACGCGCCATTGGCCCTGCATGTGACAGCGTTCCAAAAAGACTTAATGGGTAAGTCGGCACCCTTGCAAATGTTGGTTTAATACCCGGTATTCCAGTAAAACCACATGGCATTCGGATAGAGCCACCACCATCGGTACCAATATGAAGTGCCCCCATACCAAGAGCCGCAGCAGCGGCCGCCCCACCACTAGATCCTCCCGTTGTTTTCTCTAAATTCCACGGGTTTCTTGTGATACCGTTTCTTGCACTATCAGTGACCCCTTTCCACCCAAATTCCGGGGTTGTGGTTTTTCCGATTAGTACGGCGCCCTGCTCCCTGAGCCGTGCCACGGACGGGGCGTCTTCGCTTGATGGTTCATCTGTTGTGGTTTTTGATCCTCTTAAGGTTGGCCAACCCTTGGCGATCACGACATCTTTCACCGTTGTCGGAACCCCGTCAATCTGACCAATGGGTTTACCTTCTGCCCATCTCTCAGCTGATTGTTCGGCGGCTTTAAATGCCCCTTCCTTATCAAGCATAACAAAAGCATTTACCTTACCATCATGTCGATCTATGGCATCGAACACATCTTTAATAACATCAACTGGTGAAATAGTTTTCTCTTGATACTTTTTAAGCAATTCCCCAGCACTTAATAAATACAAATCTTTCATTATACCTCCCATATACTCTCTCTTTATCCAAATTATCAGGGATTGCTTATTCGTCAAGCAACAATTTTACATGTAATATAATATTACCTCTAAAAAAAAGGAGGCCCAAACGAAGGCCTCCTTAAATTAATAAAAGTTCTATTAAACTGATTAGAAATCAAATGTCAGATTTCCCATCACTTGACGACCAACACCAATGAAGTATGCACCTGGCGTACCACCACCGAGATACCGTTTATCAGTTAGGTTATTGACGTTCAGACTTACTTTCATATTGCTTAAACCAGTAGCGTTGTTCATTTCAACATCAAAACCGACCCACATATCAACTGTCGTATAGGACGGCAAACGATCCGTGTTTGTAAAATCACCCCAGCGTTTACCCACATGTTTCGCCGAAACACCACCAAATATTCCGTCTTTTTGATAACTTACTGTTCCAACCAATTGAAATTCAGGTGAAAGCGCAACGGTATTGCCTTTTGTGATATTACTTACGGTATCAGTATATTCTGAATCGTTTAATGTAAGCGCAGAATAAATATTCCAGTAATCAAACACATCCGCAGAAACGCTTGCCTCAATACCTTTTGATTCAATACCACCAACGTTTAGGAAAACAGTGTCACCTTCTTCAAGGTAGTCCACACCTGATATTCCATCGCCCAGCGCAATTCCTGTAATACGGTTATCAAATTTAATGTAATATCCGGTCAAGGAAAGACGAATGTCATCCGTTCTATATCTAAAGCCATCATCAAAATTATCTGCATTTTCCGGCTCTAAGTCCTCAAATGATTGTCTAATGACCGCATTAGGTGAGCTAGCGTTGCTTGCTGAATCTTCAACCACACTATCTTTTACGGCTGCAAAGTTTTGTGCAAATCCTGCAAAAAATTCTAACTCATCTGTCGCATTATAAAGAATTCCCGCGCTAAACAATAAATCAGAATCCGTTTCTTTCAAAAATGGATCTTGAATACCTAGATTATCAGTTCTTTCAATATCAACTAAAAACTTTCGGATACCTGCATTTATGACAAAATCTTCTAATTCAAGGGTGTTTTCCGCGTACATCATGATCGTATCAGTGATAAAGTTACGGTCATATTGGCGCCAATAAGCATTATGATCAAATTCATGAGAACTTCTTGGATCAATAATGCGGTGCCAATCACAGCTTTCATCACGGTCCGCGCGTTCCCACCAAAGACCAGCTGCGATGGTATTGAAATCTTCAATTTCATATGAACCATTGGCCGTTAAACCATAACGTTGTTTGTTATAATGTGTATGACGATATGATCCTGCAGGGTTAGCACCGGCTTCATAACAAGCCGGATTATCTGCGGCACCGCCGCCGCCATAAGGAAATGTGAGGCGTGCCGTGCATCCTTCCGTTGGTGATAAGGCATTGCCAGCGGCATCCTCGAATGAATGTGTTCCAGAAAAAGAACCACCAAAAATAGTATTCGGACCAACATCATGATCACGAACACCAGCGGGCATTGTCGTTGTTCCACCCGTCACATCAACGATATATTGCGGTACCCAATCACCGCGCCCATTTTGACTATGGAAATAAGGAGTTATTTCCGCATTCAAATTCTCACCTTCATATGCCGCACGAAGATAGGCAAAATAATTTGTTCTTAATGTTGACCAAGATGGGCGATAAGCCTGGTCGACATATGGAATACCAGTAATTGTATCCGTTAAACGGTCCCAATTCGGGTTTTCTTCAAATTGTGCCAAACTTATACGTTGAAAGTTATCCTCATGGGCATCATCCCATGAAAAGCGTCCTGTGATTGTCCAGTCTTCGAGTTCAGTGACAAATTTTGCGGCAATATGATCGCGGTCACTAAATCCAGCATTCCCAATCCATGAATCCAGTGATTGTCGTGAATAACTTAAATATGCCGATGTGTTATCCGTTATATTGCCCGTGTCATAGCGCATATAAAAACGACGTGCGTTATTATCACCTAAACTAATACCGGAACGAAGTCGTGTTTCCTCATAAGGGTTATTGGTAACAAAATTAATCGTACCACCAAGTGCTTCGTGTGACGGTGATGAAATATCGGACGTCCCTTGTGATACTTCTGCACGCCCAGATTTTCAAAATCAATATAACGATTTGCTTTTGACCCACCACCGTAATTTGAATTACCGTTTGGAAGGCCGTCAATCGTCATACCGATTTGCTGCTCGCTTAAGCCGACATTAAATCCGCGCATACTAATGGTTGTTGACCAATCATAACATTATCTGTCGAGTTATTCGCATAAATTGCAGGACGCCCAACCACGACAACAACTTCAGGATCATTAGTATCTATCTCGGCGCTATCTTGCCCCGCGCCCGCTGCTGCCGTCGTAATTTCAACTGCTTGTGGTATTTTTTCTTCTGCTTCTTCTGCATATGCTGAACAAGCCGACATTATCATAACACCTGCTATTGCAGATGTTCCAAGAAGTACACGCCATAACATATTTGCGTGATCATCTTGTTTATTTTTTAGTGTAGAATTCATTATATATTCCTTGTTTTCTGTAATAGTGAGGCTCAACTCTCCCCATCAGGAGCAGCAGGAACATGACGATCATTTGTGGCAGTGAGCTGACTGATTATTGACAATTTCAATAACTTTTTTTGAAGGAAATGCGGCGAATTTTTGACTCATTCATATCAATTTATTTAATCTTTTATGAATAATTTCTGACACATTATTTGATTAAATATATGCATGGTATTTGACATTTTCTTTTATTTATTTTCTACTCAAGAAAATCTCTGGGAGAACATCATGAAAAAAATTTTATTCGCTATTCTATTGACCGCTATAATGGCGCCGCTTGCTCATGCGCAAAATCCATTTGCAGAACCAAAAAATCTAAAAGTACTCCCTGAAACAATTAAGGGCGATCAATTGCGACAAATAATGCGCCGCTTTTCTTTTGCGCTTGGTGAAAGGTGCACATACTGCCATGATCGGGTCGAAGACGAAAATGGCGCCCGCATGGTTTGGGATACGGATAATAATGATAATAAACGCGTGACGCGTGAAATGATCAAACTGGTAGGACACGTAAGACAGGTAACCGCGAACCTATATCCAGATAATCCTGACCATAAACCAACCGCATTCGTATGTACATCATGCCACCGCGGCCAAGCAAACCCGTTTTTAATTGAAGAAATAATGAATAATGAAATAGCCGAAGGGGGAACCACGGCCGCCAAAAATAAATACCTTGAATTAAAAGAAGAATATTACGGCAGTCACACCTATGATTTCACAGGGTTTACCCTTGCTGAATATGCAAACCGTTTAGTAAACGAAGGTAAAAACGATAATGCCGTTGAAATGGCAAAATTCGGCACTGAGCAATTCCCGAATGAAGCATATGCCCATTCTATTCTTGGTAATGCCCATATGAATAATGGCAATACGGCAGATGCAATTAAAGCATACGAAGCATCCCTTGCTATAAATCCAGATCAAAATGGCGTAATAAGTGCACTTGAAGCTGCTAAAAAAGCGATGTAGAAAAATAAAAAGGAAAACTTATGAATAATTTTAATCGACGTAAATTCTTAAGCCTAACAGCAGCAACAGGGCTTTCTGCTGGTGTGGGCTCACTGGTCAGTTCTGCTTATGCACAAATGAATATGTCATCCCCCAAAATATCATTGGCACAATGGTCACTGCATAGGGCATATGGTGATAACACATTAGATCCGAAAAAATTCGCATCCGATACGAAACAAATGTTTGACCTAAACGCCGTTGAATATGTTGCTGATTTTTATACAGAGCAGAAAACCAATTCAGGCTATTGGAAAGAAATGAAAACGATTGCTTCCGATCAAGGTGTCAAAAATTTACTTATCATGGTTGATGGTGAAGGTGAGCTTGGTAGTTCATCCGATCAGGATCGCAATATGGCCATCAACAATCATCGCCCATGGATCGACGCCGCCCGCGAAATGGGATGCCATTCCATAAGGGTCAATGCATTCGGTAAAGGAACCGATACCCAAATTAAAAATGCGCTTGTTGACGGATTAGGTAAGCTCACAGAATTCGGAACTGAGGCTGGCGTTAATATACTCATTGAAAATCATGGACTTCAATCATCAAACGCGGCCTTTATCGTTGATGTCATCAAAGAAGTGGATAGCCCCTATATCGGTACGTTGCCTGATTTCGGCAATTGGTGCCTAAGTGAAGAATGGGGCGGTACTGCCAACAATTCTTGTCCTTATATTTATGATCCATATCGCGGTGTTGCCGAATATTTACCCTAT
>NZ_CBFIEP010000049.1:0-2145 GCF_965661635.1 Pseudemcibacter sp.
AGCGCGGCAATGGACGGATCGGCCGCCGCAGCAATGCCAACAAAGCAGCGCGTTAAAGCAACGGTTACCAGAGAAGCAACAAAAGATGCGCCAAAAGCCGCCGCACCTAAGGCACCAGAACCAAAAGAAAGTGCTGCTGAGGGTGATTATAAAATGCCAGAAATTAAGCCAAAATCTGATAAAAAACCCGCATTAACCGCTAAGAGGGAAGATTAACAATGGCGCTTCTTAGCAAAGGACGTCGTCGCCCAGGCGGTGCTAGCGATAATACATGGCCTGGATTTGTTGATGCCTTGAGCACACTTCTCCTTGTCATTATTTTTCTGCTTTCTATCTTTGCTCTGGCGCAATTTTTCCTAGGTCAGGCCCTCTCCGGTCGTGATGAAGCCCTCGAAAGACTACAAACAAAGGTTCTTGAACTTTCTGATCTTTTAAACCTTCAGCGTCAAGCCAATGACGACCTGCGCGCAAATGTGTCGCAGCTTTCCGCAAGCCTTCAAATTGCTGACAGTTCACGTGAAGAAATGCAGCGCCGCATTCTTGAACTTGAAGCCGACATCGCCGAAGCAGAGGGCATATCGGGCCGTGTTAGTCGCTCTAACAATGAACAACAATCAACCATCAGCGATCTTCAAGGTCGATACAACGTCGCTATGGAAAATTTAGCTGAGGAACGTGAACTTTCAAAACGCGCACAGGATCAGGTTGAGCTTCTTAATAGTCAGCTCGCAAGTCTCCGTCAACAACTCGCCGCCCTTAACGAGGCACTCGAAGCATCAGAAGCTAAAGATAAAGAACAACAAGCGGTTATCACAAATCTAAGCTCGCGCTTAAACACCGCCCTCGCCTCTAAGGTTAGTGAACTTAATCAATTCAGATCAGAATTTTTCGGCAGGCTCCGTCAAGCGCTTGGCGATCGTCAGGATATTCGCATACAGGGTGACCGTTTTATCTTCCAATCTGAAGTGCTGTTTGGCTCCGGCTCCGCCACCCTTGGTGCTGGCGGTCAAGAAGAAATGGCAAAGCTCGCAGAAACCCTTTCTGCAATTATGTCAACTATTCCGGATGATGTTGATTGGATACTGCGTGTTGATGGCCATACGGACGTATTACCGATCCGCACGGCTCAATTCCCATCAAACTGGGATCTCTCAACCGCGCGTGCGCTCTCAGTTGTTAAATATCTCATTAGTCAAGGCATCCCCGCAGAACGTCTCGCCGCCACAGGTTTCGGCCAATTCCACCCACTTGATCCCGCCGACACCCAAGCCGCCTACCAAAGAAACAGACGCATCGAAATGCGCCTTGATCAGAAGTAAAGATTTATGCGGTCGCAAGCAATGCCAAGCCACCCAAAATAATCACTGACCAGAAAAGGCGACGTTTTAGATCGCCCTCCCCAAGTATGATGCTGCCCATCAATACGGATATAAGCACGCTTGTTTCCCGCACCGGCGCTAGTAACGTGACGGGTGTAAAGGTAATCGCATAAAGGAATAAGATATAAGAAAGCGGGCTTAAAACCCCGATTAAGATCACACCCAGTTTGTGATCGGTCCACTGGGTTTTCACAATATCCCATCGCTGATAAGCCACGGGGGAAAAAATAACCATACGAAATGTGTTTGATGCATAATCAAGCAGTACGGGCGAAAGCATAATAACCGACACCACATAAGCGTCCCAGGCCGTATAACTACCGATAAAGAAACCAACCAGCAAACCATACCCGATTGACGCCGTAACATTTTTCGCTCGTTTTTTAAAACCGCCCGTTAAAAAGAATATACCCGTAATAATAATCAAACCCCCGGAAAGGATTTGTGACGTGATAATTTCATTTAAAAATAATACCGCAAATATCATTGAAATAATCGGCCCCGTTGAACGCGCCAAAGGATAAACAAGCGATAAATCACCATGGCGATAACCACGTTGAAGCAATAAAAAATAAACCGTATGCAAGATGGAACTAACAAGAACACAATATATTTCAAACATACCAATGTCTGGCTTTTCAACCCAAAAGATATAAACCACCCAAGGCAAATAAAATATATTGGAAATAAGCGAAATCAACCAAACGAGTTCACGGCCACCACCGATTTTTTTAACATAAAAGTTCCAGGTGGCATGGCAAAAGGC
>NZ_CBFIEP010000050.1:0-27576 GCF_965661635.1 Pseudemcibacter sp.
ATTATTGGTAGAGTATTAGGGTATTTGTCGCTCTGCCTTTTGATGATGGTTTTCGGTGCTGAAGGGCTTCGGTATTTAGAGGGTGGACAGCGCAATCTTTTATTGGTTTCAGATATTCTAGACTTTATTCAAAATCATCAAATAGAATCGGATAAAGGAGATAAGACTTGGGCAGAATATTTATCGCCGGTTATTGGATTTGAAGCTATTTTTTTCTTTCTTTATATCTGGGTTATGCTCACAATTCTCTTTAGAAAGCGGAATTGATGGTTTATCACGTACATTCTCTTTATTATTCAGCGCAATATCCAAGAAATGCTTGACATTAGGGCGAAGTTTAACGATAAGACACTGTTTTTGAGATTCAAGACCCTTCAATGCGGTCTTTTAAGATATTAGGAAAATAAAATGGCAGTTCCAAAAAGAAAAGTATCACCACACCGCCGTGGCAACCGTCGTTCACACGATAGCTTAAGTGTTGACACATATGTGGAAGATCAAGAAAGCGGCGAACTTCGTCGTCGTCACCACATTGACCTAAGCACAGGTAAATACCGTGGTCGTCAAATTTTAGAGCCAAATGACGATTATTAATCAATAGGCTTAAAAAGATTTCAAAAAAACCCGACTGAAATATTCAGTCGGGTTTTTTGTTTTTATTGTTTCAAGAAATTATTTGTCGTCACCCATTTTTAAGGCTGCGATGAAGGCTTCATGTGGAATATCTACCTTACCGTATTGACGCATCTTTTTCTTACCTTTCTTCTGTTTTTCAAGAAGTTTACGTTTACGGCTGATATCGCCACCATAACATTTTGCGGTCACATCTTTACGCATAGCGCTTATGGTTTCACGGGCAATAACCTTGCCACCGATCGCTGCTTGAATTGGAATTTTGAAAAGCTGTCTCGGGATAAGATCTTTCAATCGTTCACATAAAGCACGACCGCGATATTCAGCTTGGCTTCTATGAACCATCATACTTAATGCATCAACAGGCTCGCCATTTACGAGAATGGATAGTTTAACCAAGTCCCCTTCACGGTATTCGCTCATTTGATAGTCGAAACTGGCATAACCTCGCGTAATCGATTTTAATTTATCATAAAAATCATAAACCACTTCGTTAAGCGGTAAGTGATAAACGACCATGGCGCGATTGCCCGCGTAGGTTAGTTCAATTTGCTCGCCTCGTTTTTCCTGACAAAGGGTAAGTACGGCACCTAGATATTCATCAGGGACAAGGATGGTTGCTCTGATCCAAGGTTCTTCCATATGATCGATTAAGGTTGGGTCTGGCATATCTGCTGGATTGTGTAGTTCCGAAATGTCGCCCTTATTCATATGGAGTTTATATATAACGCTTGGTGAAGTTGTGATGATATCAAGATCAAATTCACGAATGAGGCGTTCTTGAATAATTTCAAGGTGGAGCATGCCGAGAAAACCGCAGCGAAAACCATATCCCAGTGCCGCAGACGTTTCTGTTTCAAATTCGAAACTTGCATCATTCAAGCGTAATTTGTGCATGCTTTCTCTTAATACTTCGAATTCAGCGGCATCAGCGGGGAATAAGCCGCAAAAAACAACGCTTTGAACAGGTTTAAATCCAGGCAGTGCTTCGGGTGTTTCGTTCTTAAATTCTGTTACCGTATCACCGACATGTGTTTGAGATACTTCTTTAATAGATGCGGTGAAGAAGCCAACTTCGCCAGGGCCAAGTTCATCCACTAGTATATCTTTTGGTTTAAACACACCAACACGATCAATTAAATGATCCGTGTCTGCTTGCATCATTTTGACGCGCATTCCTTTTTTAAGCCTGCCGTCAATAATGCGTACCAATACCATCACACCGAGATAGGTATCATACCAACTGTCTACAAGAAGCGCTTTTAATGGTGCATCTGCATTTCCTATCGGTGGTGGAAGTACTTCAACCAAACTTTCCATCAGTTCTTCAATGCCGAGACCTGTTTTAGCGGAAACACTAATGGCGCCAGAGGCATCTATACCGATCACATCTTCTATTTGTGCGCGAACCTGCTCAGGCTCAGCTGCGGGTAAATCGATTTTATTGAGAACAGGAACAATTTCATGGTTATTATCTATTGCCTGATAAACATTAGCGAGAGTTTGTGCTTCAACCCCTTGGCTCGCGTCAACCACAAGAATAGACCCCTCGCAGGCATAAAGACATCGACTGACTTCATATGAGAAATCCACATGTCCCGGTGTATCCATTAAGTTAAGAACATACTGTTCACCGTTTTTGGCCGTATATTCCAATCGCACTGTTTGTGCTTTAATGGTAATGCCGCGCTCACGCTCAATATCCATATTGTCTAAAACTTGTTCTTTCATATCCCGATCACTTAACCCGCCACAGAATTGAATTAAGCGATCGGCAAGTGTCGATTTCCCATGATCAATATGGGCTACGATAGAAAAGTTTCTTATGTGCGATAAATCTGTCATGAAGGGGCTTTTATCATTAGTTTACTATAACATACAAGCCCAGCGTTCGATTATTTTACAGTTAACGTCTATTTCGGACCGCTTATTTAATTTCAGATGGTTTATAAGCGAGAAAACGCCATGCTTTAAGATGGCCCTCTTTCATGATCTTTGAGCGAAGCATCCAAAATTCAGCTTCTTTTACTAGTCGCTGAATAGTATCCGATTGATCTTCTGGGTGATTGGTTAAGCTCTCTATCACTTCACCAACACCGGCCCAACTCCGAGCAATCATGTCTACATACTGATCTGTGATATCTTCATTAACCCGAAGTATATACCCGCAATTCGTTAGTAAATTTTCCATCACGTCACTGGGAACTGGGTAAGGTTGGGTTGGTTCCTGCCTAAGCCATTTTTGAACGTCTTTATTACCTAGGGCATCCATATTACCAAGTGTATAATCATTAATCAGGAATAGACCGCTGTCTTTTAAATTATCAAATAAATTTTTTAAAAGCTTCGGTTTATCTTCAACCGTATATAAAGCCTCTTTTGAATAAGCACGATCAAATGTCCGCTCAAATGGTTCTTCACTACTTGGATCATAATGTTGAATTGGTGCTTTACTCTCAAGCCCAGCTTTTGTTGAAAGCTCCATTCCTTTTTTCGCAAGCTCTTCAGATCCTTCTTACCCCGTAATCCATGCGCCAAATTCGCTAGCTAGAACGCGTGAAGGACCACCAAGGCTTGCTCCAATGACGGCAACACTCATTTTAGATGTCATACCAAGTAATTTTGACATACTGGTGACATATTCAGAACCGCCGGGTCCGCAATAACCCTCACCCCAGATAAGTTGGGCTGTTTCGAGACGTTTATCATCCCAAACCATTGCTTCATCATTATCAGCTTCAGGCTTAAGTTCTCGTGTGACAGGCTCGGAATTATTTTTTAATTCTTCTTCGACATCGCCCCCACGAGCAAGTGCTGCCTTAACATTATCAAGGTCATAACCTTCCCACCAGGCTTTCATTCGCCATTTGATGGGAACTTTTACTTGTTCTTCTTGTACTGCCATCTTTACACACTATCCACTCAGTTTCATTCGATAGTAAATATAATCGCATGATCTTTAAATATGGTTAATTTTACTGTAAAGGGCTGTTTTCTGCGCTATCTTAGGGTTCCGCCAGCTTTTTTCGCAACCAAATCAATGACTTTTTGTCTTAAAGCTTCAATCTCTTCATCGGTCATGGTTTTATCCATAGGTTGCATACGGAAGTTAACTGCGATTGATTTTTTATCATCGTCAATACCTTTACCCCAATAAACATCAAATACATTTATTTGATCTATGAGCTTCTTATCAGCGCTTCCGACAATTTTGAAAATCTGTTCAGCGGGTAAATCCTTATCAACCACAAAGGCAAGATCTCGTTCAACAGCTTGGAAATCAGATGATCTTAGTGGTCCACGGCTATTTCCAGATTTAGATCTTGGTAATGGGATATTCCCCAGCATAATTTCAAAACCAACGAGAGGGCCTTTAACATCAAGTTTTTTGAGAACGGATGGGTGTATTTCCCCGAAATAAGCCATAATATTTTTTGGACCTAATCGAATAACGCCGCTGCGTCCAGGATGATACCAGTCGGGTGCTTCAGCGACTATTTGTGCATTATCCGCATTAACGCCGATGGCGTTTAAGACTGCAATTGCATCTGCTTTGGCATCATAAACATCTATTGCTTCTGGATTGTTTTTCCAATGACGGTCATGGTTATCACCGCGCCTAATTCCGGCGAGAACAAATTGTTGCCCATCAGGCTTATCAGAATGAAATTGATTTCCTGCTTCAAAAATTGCAACATTTTTAAAGCCCCGGTCAATGTTTCTGCCAGCTGCAGTAATAAGATTTGGAAGAAGGTTGGGACGCATCGCATCCATTTCTGCACTTACAGGATTATCAAGAATTAGGCTCGCTGGTAATTCGCCGAATATTCTTGCTTGATCGCTTGAAAGAAATGACCACGTTACCGCTTCGCGCAAGCCTAAGCCAGCTGCAGTTCGTTTTGCCATTCTAATGCGACGTTGCATTGGGTTTAAACCTGTCACAATATCTCGGCTGGATACTGGCAGAGGCTCAACACGTATTTTGTCGTAACCATGTATACGGAGCACTTCTTCAACTAGGTCTGGTTCTCGGTCAATATCACAGCGCCAAGACGGTGTTGTAACTGATAGTGTCGCACCACTATCAACAACATCAAACCCTAAACGCTCAAGAATTGAAATAATTTCTGTCTTCTCTATATCTACGCCGCCCAGTTCATTAACGCGCTCAGGGCGCATAGTGAGTGTTTTGCTTATGACGGGGACCTCGCCGGCGAGATAAACATCACTTGGCTCTCCGCCGCACATGTCCATGATTAAGCGTGTGGCCAGTTCGATGCCGTCGGTAACGGTCGCGGGATCAACACCCCGTTCAAAGCGATATCTTGCATCACTTTCAATATTAAGCTTCCGTCCTGTCTTGGCCGTACGAATAGGATCAAACCACGCACATTCTAAAAATACATTTGTGGTATCTTCATATGTGCCGCTGTTTTCGCCGCCCATAATGCCGCCGATTGAACTGATGCCGTGATCATCTGAAATGACACAGGCTTCATTATCAAAAGTGTGTTCTTTTTCATCAAGAGCAACGAGTGTTTCCCCTGATTTTGAAAGGCGAACAGTAAGGTCGCCTTTAATGTTATCAGCATCAAAGACGTGAAGCGGACGACCATAGTCGTGTGTGAGGAAATTCGTAATATCCACGAGCGCTGAAATTGGCTTCATTCCAAGTGAAATTAATCGTTTTTGCATCCAATCAGGACTTGGTCCATTTTTGACGCCACGAATATAACGACCAGCAAAAACCGGGCAGGCGTCTTTACTGTCGATATTCACTTTTATGGGACTTTCAAAGGTACCTTTTACGGGTGAGGTATCAGGTTTTTTTAATTTTCCAAGACCAGCCGCCGCAAGATCACGTGCGATACCATAAATTCCTAGTGCGTCTTGATGATTTGGGGTGATGGCAATTTCAATTGTAGGATCATTCAGTTCTGCATATTCCGCGAAGCTTTTACCCACTGGGGCATCAGACGGCAATTCAATAATGCCGTCATGATCGTCCCCAAGACCAAGTTCACGTTCAGAACACATCATGCCGTTACTATCAACGCCACGAATATTTGTTGGTTTAAGCTTCATACCATTTGTTGGAATGACGCATCCATCAGGGGCAAATGCACCAATAAGGCCATTTTTTGCATTATGAGCACCGCAAACCACCTGAATAATCTCAGATCCATTATTGACCGTACAAACACGTAGTTTATCCGCATTGGGATGCTGCACTGCTTCTTCAATTTTAGCAATCACAAATGGTTTTAATGCTTCTGTAGGATCGATTACTTCTTCTACTTCTAATCCAATAGCAGTTAATGTTTCTGAAATCGTTTGAAGATCAGCATCAGTATCAAGATAAGTTTTAAGCCAGGATAATGTAAATTTCATATTATTTACTCCCCTTAATTGTGGAAGTTCTTGTGCTTAAAGACGGGATATCCAGTGATTGGAAGCCATAATGCTTTAGCCAACGAAGATCAGCAGCAAAGAAATCGCGTAAATCTGGAATCCCCCATTTTAGCATTGAAATTCGGTCAAGGCCCATTCCGAATGCGAAACCTTGGTATTCAGAAGGGTCAAGGTTCACATTTTCTAGAACACGTTCATTGACCATGCCGCATCCCATAATCTCTAACCAATCGTCGCCTTCGCCGATTAAAACTTCACCATTTTTAAAGGTGCAGCCAATATCAACTTCGGCTGAAGGTTCTGTGAAAGGGAAATAACTTGGACGAAACCGGATTTTGACATTATCAACTTCAAAAAATTTACGGCAAAATTCTTCGATGCACCATTTAAGATGTCCCATATGAATGTTCTTATCAATAACCAGGGCTTCAACTTGATGGAACATCGGCGTATGCGTTGCATCACTGTCATTTCTATAGGTGCGACCCGGGGCAATAATGCGGTAAGGCGGCTCGCCCCCCATCATTGTGCGAATTTGTACGGGCGATGTATGTGTTCGTAATACTTTACGGTTGCCGTCTTCATCTTCCGGAAAGTAGAAAGTATCATGCATTTGTCTTGCGGGGTGGGATTCTGGTATATTTAACGCAGAGAAATTATAAAAATCTTCCTCAATTTCTGGACCTTCTGCAACTGAAAAACCCATTTCAGTGAATATTTCTGTGGCTTCATCGATCACCTGACTTATGGGATGGATGCTTCCTAATTCTGGCGCTGCTTTTGAAAGAGTGATATCAACACGTTCTTCCGCTAACTTTTGATTAAGTTCGGCAGCTTCTAAATCTTCTTTTCTGTTGATAATTGCATCATTCAAATAGTTTTTCAGCTGGTTTAATTTTGGGCCAAATTCTTTTTTCTCATCTGGGGTCATTTTGCCCAGTTCGCGCATTAGCAAACTAACACGGCCTTTTTTACCTAGTTCAGCAATTCTGATCGCTTCGACAGAATCTAGATCGTTGGCGGCTCCAATGTTTGCGGTAATTTCTGTTTCCAGTGTTTGGAGGTCTTGCATTATTTCCTACCCAAAATTTTTAAATATATAAATTAAATTGAACATAAAGAAAAAGGAGCCCACTGCCAAGCGGCAGGCTCCTCAAACTTGATAATTTTTTGAACGTTTTGAAGTAATTAAGCGGCTGCAGCTTTAGCTTGTTCAGCGATTGCTTTAAATGCTTCTGGTTCACGAACGGCTAAATCAGCCAAAACTTTACGGTCAAGTTCGATGCCTGCGAGTTTTAGGCCGTTCATAAATCGTGAGTATGTTAAACCTTCAAGCCGCGCCGCAGCGTTAATACGCTGGATCCAAAGGGCGCGAAATTGGCGCTTACGGACTTTACGGTCACGATATGCATATTGGCCTGCTTTTTCAACAGCCTGCATCGCAACGCGAATAGTGGATTTACGACGACCGCGGTAACCTTTAGCGGCATTAAGAACTTTTTTGTGACGGGCTTTTGAAGTTACGCCCCGTTTTACGTGTGCCATTTTATTGCTCCCTTAACCGTAAGGCATAAATTTTTTCACAATACGTGCGTCTTGATCACTAAGGATCGTCGTACCACGTTGATTGCGAATTTGTTTGTTTGTGCGTTTAATCATACCGTGCTGTTTACCAGCTTGTGATGACTTAACTTTGCCTGAGGCGGTAAGTTTGAAGCGTTTTTTGACGCTACTTTTCGTCTTCAATTTGGGCATTTAGCTTTCCTTTAAATTAATGTGTCGGGTTTCCCTGACCAGCTTTAAGAGCAGATAGGCATGCCCTAACAGGCCGTACCACTCGTTGAGGGTCGGTGTATAGCTTGGTTTTTATAGGATTGCAAGTGTATTTGTTAAGAAAAAAATCCTTTAGATTTCAATGTGTCTGCCATCAAAAAGTTGACATATTCATATAGCATCTTAACAATGGAAAAATAATTGTATTGTTGCTGAAAGAATCATCAAATGAAATCCATATTAAAAATACCTTTTATAATTCTACTCATTATTATTCCTATGAGCTTTGTTGCTACAGCAGCAGAAGAAGATTTAAATGCGAAGCCTGCTATATGGTCGATCGAACAAGATCAGTCAAAAGTATATTTTTTAGGCTCTGTTCATTTATTACCAGATGATGTGAAGTGGTATGGTGGCACTTTAAAAGAGATCGTTGAAGAGGCTGATGAGGTTGTATTTGAAGTTCATATGACACCAGAAAAACAAAGGCATGCCCAACAATTAACATTGCAAAATGGCATGCTAGCGCCGGGTGACAGTTTAAGTAATTATTTGTCAAAAGATGAAATGGATTTTATTAATGAGCAAGCGCTAGCATCAGGCATACCGCCGGCATCAATAATTAATTTTAAACCATGGTTTGCATCTGTAGCTTTGTCTGTCAGTACGATCATCCGCGAAGGTTGGAACCCTGATTCAGGTGTCGATAAATATATTGAAAAAAATATAGCGTCGCGCGACATTAAAATTTCTGCTCTTGAGAAATTAGAAGAACAAATGGCAACGCTTTATGATCATCCGCTAGAGACACAGGCAGAAATGTTAAGGGATACAATTGACCAATTAAAAGATATTGAGAAAGTCACCTTGGATATGATCGATAGTTGGTCATCAGGGGATGAGGAATTAATGATTGAAACATTGATTAAGCCAATGTTTCAACAGGAAGATGTTTATCAAAAGCTTTTGGTGCAAAGAAATAATAATTGGATTCCTGTTATTGAAGAACTACTAACTAAAAAACAAAATACTTTAGTGGTAGCGGGTGCGGCTCATTTTGTTGGTGAAGATGGTGTGATTAAGCTGTTATCAGATAAAGGCTATATGATTAAAAGGGTGCAATAATGAGCGAAACGATTAGTTGGGATGATTTCCAAAAGGTAGAAATTAAAATAGGAACGGTTGTCCGTGCAGAAGAATTTCCTGAAGCGAGAAAACCTGCTTATAAAGTTTGGGTTGATTTTGGTGGAGATTCGGGCGTTAAAAAATCAAGCGCGCAAATTACAGTTCATTATAAGCCTGAGGATTTAATCGGCCGACAAATTGTTGCCGTGGTAAATTTTCCACCTATGCAAATTGGACCGATTAAATCAGAATTTTTGCTAACAGGATTTTATGACGAGGATGGTGCGGTTGTAATTGCACAACCAGAGCGCCCAGTTCCTAACGGAGCGCGTCTGGTATAAATTTTTAGAATTTAATGACGAGGCCCCCCATTATGGATGTATCGCTAATTCTTAAATCTGCAGAATCGCCTTCATTGTATTTGGTGTGTATCATTTTAGCCCTTACGCCGAAATTATCAGTTAATCCAAATTCAACGGCCGCGCCGAAATAAATCCTTCACCGCTTTCTTCAATTGATTGAATATTGCCAGTGCCTAAATTCTCTAATGTGCTGTCGCCTTTCGTGCTGCTAACGCCTATTAATGCATAAATCATTGCGTTAGTCTCTCTGCTAAGTAAAACGCCGCCTGTTAAATATAGGCCACTAATAAGGTCACCTTCATAAGCTCGAACGGATACTCCGTCATTTACAGTGTTACTTGCATTTGTTGATGCAATATTTAATTCACCCCCGAAAATTAAATTATTGCTCACTAAGGCGCGGTAACCAATAGCGGCACCAAATGAACCACTTGAATTCTCTGTTTTAGCAAGGCCGGCAAGGTCACCACTTAATGCAACTTTATTTTGAACTGTTTCGGCTTCAAGAACGGCATATATTCCATTAGGTGAATATTGCGCGTTTGCCGTAAAAGGCAAAATTGAAAAAAGAGCGATAATAGTAAATATAATTTTTTATTCATAATGTTCCCCAGATTTTTGGATCGATATAGGGTTAATTTTATTATAGGCAGTAATTTATTATTTAATATAAAAAGTTTGTTGGGCATAAAAAAGGCAAGCTCGAAGAACTTGCCTTATTAAAAATATTTAGCGGGCTTCTATTTAGGGGCTAAAATCATGATCATTTGCCGGCCTTCCATTTTCGGCATTTGTTCAATCTTTGTTACTTCCGCAAATTGATCGCGAACACGGTTTAAAACGTCCATACCAATTTCTTGGTGGGCCATTTCACGACCGCGATAGCGAAGTGTAACTTTAACTTTATCGCCAGCGTTTAAGAACTTATCAATGGAGCGCATTTTTACATCATAGTCATGCTTTTCAATGCCAGGACGAAGTTTGATCTCTTTTACCTCTACAGTTTTCTGGTTCTTCTTTGCAAGAGACGCCTTCTTCTGTGCCTCATACTTATACTTGCCGTAATCAAGAATTTTACAAACTGGGGGAGTTGCATTTGGTGATATTTCGACGAGATCTAAGCCTGCAATTTTTGCCATTTCTAAAGCTTTATCAATTGAAACTGCGCCATGGTTTTCACCACTATCGTCAATCAGTCTTACTTCATCTTCTAAAATATCATCGTTGACCCTCGGTCCTTTTTTTGACGCTGGGCCTTGCATTGGTCTCTTAGCTATTTACTTTCTCCATAATATAAGTTCAATTTCCTCTCATTTTTACCGGTATATTGTTAAATTATCGTTTATCCGGATCGATAGACTCGGTGACAAGTGTATTAATTGCGTCCATTAAATCAAGGGTTTCCTGATTTTTTGATCCAAGTCGTCTAACTGTGATCGTGTTATTTTCCGCTTCACGACCACCAGCAACAAAAATTGCGGGGACTTTTGCGTGTGAATGTTCACGTACTTTATAATTAATTTTTTCATTTCGAAGATCAATATCAGCACGAAGTCCTGCATCAGATAGTTTCTTATAAACTTCTTTTACATAGTCATCTTGATCGGCGGTAATGCCTGTTACAACGACCTGTTTAGGGGCAAGCCACATTGGAAAACGACCCGCATGGTTTTCGATAAGTATGCCAATAAACCGTTCAAAAGAACCAAGTATGGCGCGGTGCAGCATAACAGGGTGATGTTTTTTATTATCGACACCGACGTAATTTGCATTCAAACGTTCAGGAGTAATAAAATCTACTTGCAACGTTCCACACTGCCAATCACGCCCAATAGCATCTGTGAGAACAAATTCAATCTTTGGTCCGTAAAATGCGCCTTCTCCTGGGTTTGCTGTATATTTAAGTCCGGCATGTTCGATCGCGTCTCTTAAATGTTTTTCAGCTTCGTCCCATACTTCATCCGATCCTGCACGCACTTCTGGTCGATCAGAGAATTTTACTTTTACATCTTCAAAGCCAAAATCCTTATAAACCTCAAGTAACATTTTACAGAAAATTTCGGTTTCTTCAGTGATCTTATCTTTTTCGCAAAAAATATGGGCATCATCTTGCACGAAAGATCGCACGCGCATTAAACCATGCAGGGCGCCAGAAGGCTCATATCGATGGCAGCTACCAAATTCAGCAAGTCGCATAGGAAGATCACGGTAACTCACAAGGCCCTGATTAAACACTTGAACATGACAAGGACAGTTCATGGGTTTTAAAGCAAAAACGCATTCGTCTGACTCGGTCGTATACATATGTTCGCGAAACTTGTCCCAATGGCCAGACTCTTCCCATAACTTTCTATCAACCAATTTTGGCGTATTTATTTCGCGGTATCCATATTCACGCTGCTTACGGCGCATATAGCCTTCGATTTGAGTGTAAATTGTCCAGCCATTTGGATGCCAGAACGGCATGCCTGCGGCTTCCTTCTGAAAATGGAAAAGATCTAATTCTTTACCTAATTTACGATGGTCTCGTTTCTCTGCTTCTTCAAGACGCAGAAGATAAGCTTTTAATTCTTTTTTGGTTCGCCAGGCTGTGCCATAGATACGCTGTAACATTTCATTGTTGCTATCACCACGCCAGTAGGCACCAGCTACATTCATTAATTTGAATGTATCGCTTCCCAAATATTTTGTGGACGGTAAATGCGGTCCACGGCAAAGGTCAATAAATTCGCCTTGCTTATAAAGAGTGATGGGTTCATTCGATGGAATGCTGGCAATAATCTCAGCTTTATACTCTTCACCTTGGTTACGGAAAAAATCAAAGGCTTCATCGCGGGGCATTTCGGTGCGTATAATTTCTTCGTTGCGTTCGACAATTTGGCGCATACGTTTTTCAATTGTTTCCAGATCTTCTGGTGTAAATGGTTCTTCGCGAGCGAAATCATAGTAAAAACCGTTTTCAATTGCTGGCCCGATTGTGACTTGCGTATCTGGCCATAATTCTTTAACGGCTTCCGCTAAAATATGAGCGGCATCATGACGAATTATTTCAAGCGCTTCATCGTCACGATTAGTGATAATTGATACATCTGAGTTTGTCGTTATTTCGCGCGAAAGATCCCATTGCTCTCCATTGACAACAATGACGAGGGCAGCCTTGGCCAATCCAGGGCCAATATCTTGTGCTAACGTCATACCAGTTACCGGTCCATCAAATTCACGGACGCTGCCATCTGGCAGTGTTAGGGCAACTTTTTTATTCGCGTTCATAATGTTCTCTTATTTTTGCTTTGTTCTAAAGGTGCGAATTTATATTCTTTGACCCTCAAGTCAAGTGAACAAGCGTGAAAAAGGGCTAAAAAATAAAGTTATTTCCCTATATTATGATATATTCGAAAAAAATATAGATAATGAGTTATTAATATGAGTTTAGAGCCAAATTATATCATCGGAGAAAAGGGACGAAAAATTGCTTATCATTATAGTGAAGCAAAAGGGCCCACAGTTGTGTTTTGCGGTGGATATATGTCCGATATGGAGGGAACAAAAGCTATCTTTCTAGAGAATTCTTGTAAAGAATTGGGCATTTCTTATTTGATGTTTGATTATTCTGGCCATGGAAAGTCTTCCGAAGAATTTGTTGATGGAACAATAGGAACATGGACGCAAGACGCCTTAAGTGTCATTGATGAGGTTACAAAAGGTGAGTTAATTATTGTGGGCTCAAGCATGGGCGGGTGGATTGGATTGTTGGTATCACTAGCGAGAAAAGACCGCCTTAAAGCTTTCATTGGAATAGCGGCTGCCCCCGATTTTACCCGTGAATTGATGTGGGATAATTATTCCCCAGCCATAAAGGAAACGTTGAAACGGGATGGCATTTATCTTGAGCCTTCTGATTATAGTGATGAACCCTATAAAGTTTCTTATAAGCTAATCCAAGATGGGGAAAATCATATTTTACTTAATAAGCCAATTGACCTTAATTGCCCTATTAGGCTGTTTCATGGCTTGTTTGATGAGGATGTGCCCTATTCATATTCATCACGTATTGCAGAAAAAGTAATAAGTAATGACGTTATTATTAGCTTTAATAAATCGGGGGATCACCGCTTATCAAGTGAAGCCGATTTAAACAGATTAAAACAAGCCATATGTGAATTTATTTAAGAAAACTGTCATATCCCGCCTTGTAGTCAGAATATTTGGGTTTCCAATTATAAATTTGTTTCAGTTTTTTATTGCTGACTTTTTTATGGTCCTGATAAAAACTTCTTCGCATTTCGCTTAAATCGGCTTCTTCAAAGGGAACGCCTTTTGGTTTTTCCGTGTTCAATTGTTCACAGACATAGTCAATGATGTCCGCTGTTGAAGAGGGCTGATCATCAGCCAGATTATAAATGCCGGGAATTGGGTCATTCATTGAAAGCATTAAAGCGGATACGATGTCTTCCACATGAATTCGGGAAAAACTATGACCTTCTTTAATGATCTTTTGAATGGTTTGCTCTTTTATGGCATTTACTTGGTTTCTCTCTGGGCCATAAATCCCGCTTAATCTGAAAATATGAAGTGGAAATCCTAAGTTCTCCCAGTGCTGTTCAGCTTTTTTTCTCTCTAAGCCGCGTGCTCCTACTGGCTTGGTTTCTGAGGTTTCATCTACCCAATTACCGCTATGGTCGCCATAAACACTCGTAGCAGATAAATATCCGACCCATTTTAAAGAAGGCATATTTAGAATGTCTTTTTGATGGTGAAGAAGCACTAAGTCGCCATTTTCTTTTGATGGCGCAATAGAGATTAACAAATGTGTTACATCTTTTAAGACGGATTGCGCATTGTGCATCGGTTCATTGCCATTAAAAATAAAATCACCGGATTTTCGATTGGTGCCGGAAAAATGCCATTTTTCAGTTGATAATGACTTACAAAGTTTTTTGGCGGTATACCCCATACCAAAACAAAATAGTTTCATAGTGTCTCACTTTATTATTCGGTTTGCGCTTTTTTACGTTTCTATTTATACAGTGGATGACAAATTGATAATAGGTTATTGCAATATGAGCATAAGATTTTTAGGGTTAATAATATTATTTCTGCTTCCAGGAGGGCTTATTTTTGCGCAAACTTTATCAGAAAAAGAACAGTCAGACAAATACCAAGCTTGTATCGCAAGTATAAGTGAAGAAAATAGTAACGCTGTTATTACTGCTAAGAAATGGTACGTCGAAGGCGGAGGAGCCGCAGCACAGCATTGTGAAGCCATGGCCCTTTATGACCAAAACCGTTTTGAAGAAGCCGCAGGGTTACTTGAAATAATCGCCGATAAAGTATCACGTGGAGATGGTATTGGTGTGTTTGCAATTAAAAATAAAACTCTTCTTTCCGCCCAATTGCGCTATTTAGCGGGAAACGCTTGGCGGGCTAATAATAAGTTGGAAAGAGCGTTCACAATTTATACAACGGCGCTTCTTTCATTAGACGATCATCCCGTTTTTAAATATGATTTTTATATTGAAAGAGGAACTGTACAAATTGATCGCGAAGATTTTCAAAGTGCCTTAGATGATTTTAGTTATGCCCTGGAATTAGACGAGGAACGAATTGAAGCTTTTCTTTATCGTGCAGAGACATACCGAAAAATGAATGAGCATTTAAAGGCTCGATTGGATCTTAATCAAGGATTGAGTATAAAGCCAAACCAGCCAGATTTGTTATTTGAAAGTGGCATAAATTATCGGATGTTACGGGAAGATATGAAAGCTAAAAAAGAATGGCAAAAGCTTATTGATAAATTTCCCGATAGTGATTGGCAAAAGCTAGCAGAAGACAATATGAAATTGATTAGTAATTAATTTCCCATTCTCTTTTTACAGCGATATCCGTTTCACTAAATAGATTCTTATTTTTAAGTTCAATGAACATTTCTTTATCACATAACTGCTTTAACGCCCATATCGCCATTGCTCTTATATAGGGACTTTCTTCAAATAATTTATCTTTTAAAAGTGGAATATGTTTTTCTTGCTCACTATTACCAATTGCAATTAGAACATTTCTTATAAAAAAATCTCGCCCTATTCTTTTTATTGGTGATCCTGAAAAAACTGTTCTAAACGTCTGATCATCAAGCTGGGCTAATTCATCAAGGCGTGGGAAGTCTAATTCTATTCTTGGATGAAATGAAATTTCATTAGTTTTTTTAGCAAATTTATTCCATGGACAAATAGAAAGACAGTCATCGCAACCATAAATCCTATTGCCCATTGCTTTTCGAAATTCTAGATCAATATGCCCTTTATATTCTATGGTTAAATAAGAAATACATCGTCGCGCATCAAGTTTGTAAGGTGCGGGAAATGCGTTTGTTGGGCATACATCTAGGCAAGCATGGCATGATCCACAGTGGTCTTGCATTTCTCTGTCGGGTTCTATTTCAAGCGCCGTAAAAATACTCCCTAGAAACAACCATGACCCAAATTCATGACTGACTAAGTTGGTGTGTTTCCCTTGCCATCCCATTCCCGATTTTTGTGCGAGCGGTTTTTCCATAACAGGGGCTGTATCAACGAAAACTTTTACTTCAACGTCATATTCTCTATGAATTTGTCGTGCAATTTGTTTTAGACGTTTTTTAATAACATCATGATAATCTTTTCCTAAAGCATAAACAGAAATATTCCCATGTTCTTTATATTCTAAAAATTCGAGGGGATTAGAGTCAGGACCATAATTCATTCCTAACATAATTATAGATTTTGTTTCGGGCCATAAAACAAGAGGGTTTTTTCGTCTCTCCGCTTTTTCTTCTAACCATTTCATTTCTCCATTATAAGAAGAGCTTAAGAATTGATCGAAGCTTTCAGCACTGTTTTCTAATCCGGTTGGTGAGGTAAACTTAACGGTGTCAAACCCTACTTCAAGAGCTAAAGTTTGAATTTTATTCTTTATGGTGGACTGCTCTTCAATTTGTTCCATCTTAGAAGTCTGGATCACTGTAATGTTTGGCCGGTTGAAGGCCCGCAACTTTATCTTTTAAAATAGGTTGCATTGAAGGGCGCGATTTAACACGCGCATACCAATTTCGGGCTTCAGGGTATTTTTCCCATGGGACGTCACCGAAATAATCAACACATGATATATGGGAAGCAGCGGCTATATCTGCATATGAGAAATCATTTCCTGCTAACCAATTCCGGCGATCCGTTAAGTAAGCAATATATTGTAAATGATGCTTTATATTTTGGTTGGCAAACCTAATCACTTTTGCTTCTGTGTCACCACGCTTAAGGTATCGCTTCATGAATTTTTCGTTGATAATAATTTCACTAACTTCTTCATAGAATTTAATATCAAACCATTCGGTTAATCGTCTTACTTCGGTCCGAATATCAGCACTTTCGCCGATAAGGTTTACGGTATCATATTTTTCATTGAGATATTCACTGATTGCGGCATTTCCACAAATTTTTTTTCCATCATCTTCTATGAGTGTTGGCACTGTACCTGCTGGGTTGAGTACAAGAAAATCATGCCTTCTTTTCCAAGGAAGCTCTAATACGAGATCAAAATCTAACTCTTTTTCCAGTAAGGCGATACGAGCTTTTCTAGAATTAGGGGAAAACCAATAGTGATATAGTTGACGCATACTATTAATTTATCCTTATAATTAAAAAATCATAGCTTAATTAGGTTCATTTAGAAAAATTATAAACGATGCTATTTTGCCAATAAGGCTAATTAAAGGCTCTTTGTATCGATTACAAACTTGCGGGTTATTTATAGTTAGATGAGCGAAGCATCTGCAGCGTTTGGAAGATCTATTTCCAAAATCGCCATATTAAAGGCATAGGATACTTCACCTTCGTCCTCGTCACGGTAGATAACGCCAATAAATTCATCTCCAATATAAACCTCCATGCTATCGTCAGAAGCGGGGCTATTTTTTAATGTGAATTTAGTGTTGTCAAATTTGCTGTTTAGATATTTCTGGATTCGCAAAACTTCTGTACGTGTCATTATTGTTCCTTAAACAGTATATTCAGTCTTTTTATGTAAGGACTGAGAATCTTAATATTTTCATTATCAATATAATTAGGATCTTTGAGCATTGCTATTGAATTTTCAATTTTCTCAGTCAGAAAATTCTTTTGTTCATCGCTAATAAACATATTATTTTTAATTTGGTCATCCTTGGCATTTAAATCTTTAATCATTTCTTCAATGGACATTGCGTCTTTATCCTGAGGATTTTTTAAATAATAGGCTGAATAAGCTAACATGATTTGATCGCCGGTGTTTGCCCACTCCTCTGTCGTATTGAAACCAGAAGATTTTACGATTATTTCTAGGGTTGAATATGTGGGATGTGATTTTACAAATTCTAAGGTATCAGTGATCGGGGTTTTTGAAAGTTCGTCAATTGGTGGTAACGTGGCTAAGTCAGCATTTTCTTTAGATCGGTTCTCATCATTATACCTCTTCATCATGCTTGAGATATTCTTCAAAGAAGTTAAATAATTGTCAATATCTGTAGTATTTAGCGCATTTTGGGCGTTTGCAGTAAAAAAAATCATAAAAATGAAAAAAAAAGTAATATTCAACGTTTTTATTATTCTCATTGTGGGTCTCTTTCTGCAAATTTATTATGTTACAATAGGTTATATGGAATTCATATTTCAAATGATTTATTGTTTTTGATATAAAAAGGAGGCTTTTTTAGAGCGATAATAGCGCAAAACCGTCATTTTTAAATACTTAAAATTTTATCTTTAAGCTTCAGTTTACTTTTTTGCATATAGTTTTTTGTGCGGATGAAGTTTCCCACATTAAGCAAAGTGATGATTCACAGATGGGTTGGGGAGTTTCTAAATGAAAAAATTAGAGACAAATTGTATAGAAATTAGGAGTATTAAAATGGGCAAGTTAAGTAAACTTATGGTATCAGTAATTGTTGCAAGTACAGTGGCATTTGCAGGATTTGCGACATCAGCTAACGCACAAGATATTAGCGGTTGGCAGAAGTCAGTAGCTAAAAAAATTGCTAAGAAACAAACGTATCCACGTGCCGCTTTACGTAAAGAACTTGAAGGTAAAATCAAAGTTGAAATTAATGTAGATCGTGATGGCAACATTCTGGCACATTCAGTAACAGAATCGTCAGGTCACGATGTTTTAGATCGTGAGATTCCAAAATTAATGAAGCGTGTTAGTCCGCTGCCTGCACCACCAGCAGATGCATCTGATAGCCAGCTTACAATGGTTGTTCCACTCGCTTGGGCACTTCAGTAAGTCATTAAATATTTTAGAAGGAAGCTCCGATTTTATCGGGGCTTTTTTTACGTCTACAGTAAATTAATTAAGTTATTTTTTTAAATATGTTAAATTAATAATTTTTATAGTTATATTTCAAATACTTATAAAGTTTTTATAGTAGGTCTTTTCAATTGCGAAAACTCACTCTATGCTGCAGTTATTGATTCAAAATAATATTATATTTAGGAGTTGTTATGACAGAGCCTTTGATGCCAATGGCGACAGGCGTATGGCTTGTGGATAATACAAGTCTCAGTTTTACACAAATTGCAGCATTTTGTGGTTTGCACGAGTTAGAAGTTCAAGGTATTGCCGACGAACAGGTTGCTGTAAATATTGTCGGTTTAGATCCTGTAGCAAATGGACAATTAACTTGGGCAGAAATTGATCGCTGCCAAAATGATGAAAAAGCAAGACTGCAAATTATCGTTGATGAAGTGCCAGCTAAAGCAAGAAGTGGCGGCGCAAAATATACGCCTGTTTCTAAAAGGCAAGATAAGCCAGATGCAATTGCATGGTTGATTAGGAATCATCCGGAATTAACAGACGCCCAAATTTCTAAATTGGTGGGAACGACTAAGCCAACTATTACGGCCATTCGTGAACGCACTCATTGGAATATGAGCAATATTAAACCTGTAGATCCAGTACTTTTAGGTCTTTGCAAGCAACTAGAACTTGATGCGGCAGTAAAGAAAGCAGCCCCTAGAAGAGCTGAAACAGAAAAAGCTAATGAAACTGAATAGTGTTTTAGTAAGTGCTATAAAAGAAAACCCGCTTAAATAAGCGGGTTTTTTAATTTCTGATGGCTAAAATTTTATTGAGTGTTCAATCGCTCGATTTCATCTTTCAATATTAGCTTTTCTTTTTTGAGCTCATGCAGGATTGTACTATCTGGCGCTGGTCGATTTTCTTCCATATGGATTTTTTCATCTAGGGCAGCATGTTTTTGTGAAAGTGCATTAATATGAGCTTCTGCGTGCATATTTTTTTCTCCTGCTAATATATTGATATGTCGTTATTTTTATGTGTAACGCGTTTTTTATGGCAATTTAAATAATTGGTTTGGTTGAGGGCCGACGAAGTATTATCGTCTGTTTTGGTTAAGGCATATTTTGTTAATAGGCATTTAGCCATTTAAATTCCTTTATCACTCAACGGCTGTTTCTATTCATTTAGGATCCAAAATTCTTAGTTACAGCATTTAAATTACATCACATTTTTTAATGATTGTCACGAACTTCAATAGCTTTTTTGAGGTTTCATTTTTACCTGTATGGTAAAGCTATATAAAATAAAAATAATTTGTTATAAGAGATTATATTTATATTAGTGAAAACAGTAATTTTATAATTTGAATGCGATCAATATGGTTAAGATATCAAAACGACTCATAATAGGTATTAGTGGAGCGTCCGGGATAGAGTATGGATTGCGCTTATTAGAAATATTAAGCGAATTAGATGTCGAAACACATCTTGTTATGTCCAAGGCTGCAAAGGTAACGGCGAAATTAGAAACATCCATAAAAGTTTCAGATATAAATCAGTTAGCTGATGTGGTTCATAAAGTTGATGATATTGGCGCTTCTATTGCTAGTGGATCCTTTAAAACGGATGGCATGTTAATAGTTCCGTGTTCCGTGAAAACCATGTCGGAAATTAACTGTGGTGTCACTTCAAGCCTTTTAACTAGAGCTGCTGATGTTGTTTTGAAAGAACGTCGCAAATTAGTTCTTATGGTTAGGGAAACACCTTTTCATTTAGGACATCTTAAAACGATGACGTCATTAACTGAAATGGGCGCTATCATTGCGCCACCTGTTCCTGCATTTTATACCAAACCAGCATCGATTGATGAAATGGTTGAGCAGACATTGGCAAGATTATTAGATTTATTTGATATAGAAATTTCAACGATAAAGAGATGGAAATCATAATATCTGTTTTTGCACGACTTGTGATATATTATCATTATAAGCTTTAAGGTATGACTATGGATAACGCAGATATACTAGTGAAAATTCAGCAATTAAGAGTCCAACATCGTGACCTTGATGATGCTATAGATGCGTTATTAAAATCGGGCACGACCAATATGTTGCAAATAAAAAGATTGAAAAAACAAAAATTAATGTTGAAAGATCAAATAGCAAAACTTGAAGATGAAATGCTTCCCGACATTATCGCATAAACTTTATTCTTCGTTTTTCATATTTTTTTTATGTGAGTACATTTTTTTATCAGCATGATCTAATGCTTGACCTGGGCTTAAGTCAGAGTGTAAGGGGTAAATCCCATAAGCCATTTTAAGGGGTATATTTTTACCATCAATTATCAGGGGTTTCTTTTCAAGATTGGCAATGATTTGTTCAGCCTTAGCTGCGGCATTTTTTTCATTTGCCTTTGGTAGAATAATGCCAAATTCATCGCCACCTAATCGGCCTATAATATCAGAATCACGTAAATTTGAAAGCATCACTTTTGCAATATGAACCAGAGCTTTATCGCCGACTTTGTGCCCCATAGTATCGTTGATTACTTTCAGATCATTCATGTCCAGAAAAATTAGTGAGCTATTGATACCATAACGATCAGAATAAGAAATCATTCTGGTCATTTCACGAACAAAGGCACGCCGATTAGAAATTTCAATTAAACTGTCTTGATCCGCTAGTTTTTCAAGCTCTGATATGCGTCGATGCGCAATTTCCAGTTCGCCGCGCATGTAATCTACTTCAGCCATTAAAGTTATAATTGCATTCTTGACTTTAGGGGTCATTTCTGCGGACGGGATTCCTAAAACGCTAGCAGTATCATTTATATTTCTAACAGGTGCTGTTGCCGATACACCAGATGACGCGCGCGTTTTCTCTATCGTTTTGCGGCGTATTGGTTGTGCTCTGCCGACATTTCCAGGACCTTGAACTTTCATTATGTCTGTGTACCCTCATTCAGATTAATAAAATCCATTGCTATAGATGCAACATATCGTAGTAGTTTCAATCTATTCTACATACTATTAGTAACTATAACAAATAATGATAACATTCAGGGAATCTTAATACCACTGGAAACTTGCCTATCTCATCTAGATCGCTATAATCCCTTTTCTTGAAATGTTAAGGCTTCCTTTTGAATAATTTTAGAGGCAGAAAATGAGTGAAGATAAACAACAAGTAGGGATTATCATGGGTAGTCAATCTGATTGGCATATTATGAAAAATGCCTCAGATGTACTTAATGAATTAGGTGTGGCTCACGAATGCAAAATTGTTTCTGCACATAGAACACCAGACCGTCTTTATGATTATGCACGATCTGCTAAAGAAAGAGGACTTCAAGTCATTATCGCAGGCGCAGGTGGGGCTGCCCATCTGCCAGGTATGGCAGCGTCAATGACGCCGCTTCCCGTTTTAGGCGTTCCTATTGAAAGTAAGGCTTTAAAAGGAATGGATAGTCTTTTATCAATAGTACAAATGCCAGGCGGTGTGCCAGTGGGAACATTGGCCATCGGTCAAGCGGGCGCAAAGAATGCTGGATTAATGGCGGCGTCGATCGTTGCACTAAATGATGAAAAAATATCGGCATCTCTAGAGAATTGGCGTAAAACACAAACGAACGCTGTCGCGGAAATACCAGTAGATTAATATGAAGACACTTGCTCCCGGATCAACAATTGGAATGTTAGGCGGTGGCCAACTTGGTCGTATGATGGCACTTGCTGCTGCCGAATTGGGTTTTAAAGTTCACGTATTCACAAATAAAATTGATGGGCCGACGGAACAAGTATGTAATGCCGTAACGCATGCCGACTACGATGACAAAAAAGCTTTGCTTGAATTTGCTAACAAAGTGGATGTTGTGACTTACGAGTTTGAAAACATTCCTGTGGAAACTGTGAATGTTTTAACGGGTGTGATTAATGTATTTCCTAATGCAAAAGTACTCGAAGTTTCTCAAGATAGATTAACTGAGAAAAAATTTATCAACGACTTAGGAATAGAAACCGCTCCCTTTAAAGATGTAAGTACATTAGAGGAAGCGGAAGAAGCCTTAAAGGATATTGGATATCCTGCGGTTTTAAAAACACGGCGTCTAGGTTATGACGGTAAGGGACAGGCCATCGTTAAAAATGAAGATGATTTGTCGTCTGCCTGGAAACAGCTCAATAATGATAGTATAATCATCGAAGGGTTTATTCCATTTGATATAGAAGTTTCAGTTGTTGCGGCGCGCGGCCAGGACGGTGAAGTTGTTTGTTTTTCGCCAGTTGAAAATAATCATAAAAATCATATTCTTGATTTATCAATTGCACCAGCGCAGGTTGAAGATGAAATTTTAAATGACGCCATTGATAAAGCGACAAAAATTATTAATGAATTAAATTATGTTGGTGTACTGACGGTTGAATTTTTTGTGTCAAAAGATGGACCACTATTACGGGTTAATGAAATTGCACCGCGTGTACACAATTCGGGACACTGGACGATTGAAGCTTGTCCCACCAGTCAATTTGAACAACATATTAGGGCTGTTTGCGGCTTACCATTAGGGTGCGTTAAGTTTAGCGGTGAAGCTCGAATGACAAATTTAATTGGCGATGATATTTTTCAATATTATGAATTGTTAAAAGAAAAAGGTGCCAGTGTTCATCATTATGGGAAAAATGAATCCCGACCTGGTCGAAAAATGGGGCATGTGACCCGGCTTTTTCCTTCAATTGGTTAATTAACTACCGTATCTTTTTTTACCGAGAGCTCGCCAAATACCCGCTAGGTCAGGTTGTTTGTCACGGTATTTGGCTTTTACTTTTTCAATTTGCATCACGTTTTCGATACGTCGATCAAGAAATTCCCAAGTATCATTATGATCTTCGCTTTCATCACCAAGCCAATATAAAAATGTACTGCTGTAAACAGCCGACAAAGTCATTCGTTTTGTATAATAATTGAAATCTGTGGATGTATCTGAAATGGCTTTCCACATAAGATCAACGGTATGGTATAAAATTTTCAATCCTTGAAAGTAATTTTGCGGTAGCGCAAGGAAAGGAACAGTTCGGTTACAAGCTTCTTTATTTTCTTGTTCTAATTCAATGCGCGTTCTGACTAACGTTGTGATTTTCTCACGTATTTTAAGTTTTTCAAAACTGCTGTCTTTAATCACTTCTAGCATCTGAATGTCGCATTGCTGCGCATAAAGAGCAATCATATCGATTGCCCCATTGGGGAAGGCGAGATCCACGACCCTTGGATCAATGCCGATGTCATTTGCGGCAAGATTTAAAGATTTTTTGGTCCAGCCATCAAATGCAATATGTGGCATAACGGCGTCTAATAACGACTCACGATAATCATCAGGTGTTTTTTCAGTTTTTTTACTAGTCATATCCTATATATGGCTATGAAATTCATATTGGTAAAGCAAAAAGGGTCAAAAAACTCTTATAAACGTGTAAAATTGACAAAAGACTTCACTTATCCTCTAGTTTTTGTTAGAAAGCCCGTTCTTAAAGACAAATGTTTTTTTGAATAACACAAACTAGAAAGGAGTGTGACTGTAACCATGCAGGTTATTGTCCGCGATAATAACGTTGATCAAGCTCTACGTGCTTTGAAGAAAAAACTTCAGCGCGAAGGGGTATACCGCGAAATGAAAATGCGACGTTTTTACGAAAAGCCATCTGAAAAGAAGGCTCGTGAGAATGCAGCAGCAGTTCGTAGGTCCCGTAAACTTGACCGTAAACGTCTCGAACGCGACGGCGCTGTTTAAGCTTTTAACGTTCTTTTGAATTAAAAAGCCGTCCTCTAATTTGAGTGGCGGCTTTTTTTTATAAATTTTTGACCAGGTAAGTATGCAGAAAATACTAAGTTTTATTATATCAATCACTTTGATGGGGTGCGCATCAACATCCAATGAGAAATTGGTTGGGCATGCGGAGGACTTGAAAAGCCATAAAAGGTTTGGTGTATGTTCAGGGTATGGTTGCAAAACATACCAGAAAACCGGATTAACGGATCAAGAGTGGCAAAAAGTGAAGGACATTTTTATACCGGCTCCCGAATCTCCTAAAGAAGAACGACAAAGAATTTCATTAGCAATTGCGCAAATTGAACAATTTATCGGCCCTAAAACAGGTACCGATAATGATAAAGCACGCGCCGTTGTGCTCAATTTTAGTACTAAGGGGCAAATGGACTGTATTGATGAGGCGTTTAATACAACAAGTTATTTATTTTTATTAAGGCGAGACGGTATTATTAAATTACATACTTTAGGGCAACATTTAAGACGTAATTTCAATGACTTAAGTTATCCACATAGCACCGCCACAATCCATGAAATTGGGCTTGAAAAAAATATTGGTGGTAGCGGGCACTTTGTGGTTGATTCATGGTTCCATCAAAATGGTGCGCGAGCGGAAATTATTCCAGCCAATGAATGGAGTGGCCCTTGGTATCCGGATAAGAAAAAAGCGCGTTATAATTTCTCAGCATCATAGTCTGAAAAATCCCATTCTTCCGAGCCGTTTAGTTGCTCAAGGAATAGATGTTCCGCAGCGGTTACTGCCTCTTCTTCACTTGCTGCATTTACTTGAGTGACCCAATAGAAGGTGCCGTGTTTAAGATCAGATTTTAATGTGACATTATATGATGACATTGTAATATCCTATTTGAATATTGTTATTGAACTTTCTATACTCTGATTTTTATAAATAGAAAAGTATATTTGGTAATTCTTTAATCTAAAGTGCGTATTGAGGAAAAAGTATGAAAAAAGATCATCAAGTTCGTAAACCGCTCCGACAAAGAGTAGCGGACCGTAAGCGCGGCATTAAAGAAGTCAAACCAATGTCGTCGCGTGAAAAACGTATCAGAAAGAGTGTGAAATTTATATTGACTGTCGCGCAGTATCTAGGCCTGTTTTTGCTGTTGCTTGCCTTGGGAGGTATTGTCAATAATGGCTATGAGGTTAAAAGTTGGGACTTGATAGTTGTTTATTCATCGATGTTTATTATAGGTCGTGCGGGCATAACAATTATGAATTCGATCTCGACTTTCAAATAAAAAAGCAGAGCCTATAGCCCTGCTCTTAAACGTTTATCCAACCGCGCTTATTTATAATCAGCGTCGTCGTCTTCACCTTCTGGTGGCTCAACCCACTGTTCTGGGAAAAGATGGTAATGTGCCTTATTCACAGCATCACTAATGCTTTTTAGTGTGGTCATAACATTTTCAAGTTGAAAGCCAACACCACGGTAAACATAAATCTTCCCTTTGGTATCAAATGACCTAAATACATTTTCAATTTCTACGTCTTTATGATCACTTGCGCCTAGATCACCGACATAATCCATTAGAATATATTTTCCAGCAGTTTTCTTGATCCACTCTTCGTTGGCTTCATCACTAAAATCAAAAAGAGTTTGAATATCTTTATTGTTTAAAGGGTGATCATCTGGAATGCCTAGAAATTTACGTATTTCATCAGAACGCGAACGGCCTTTTTTACGAGGAGCCCAGAGAGTACGCGATACTTGTGAAGCAGATTGGAAAATAGATTGTAGAGCATAAAATACACCCGGTACGCTACCTTTTTCGAGGGATTGATTTAATAATCCAACACCAATTTCAACATACGTAAATTGGTTTCTAATTTCGTGGATATGCAATCCTAATTTATTGAGGTCCATGATGGTCCTTCCTTATTAATAAATACAGAGAATAAATTACGAAACCTTATATCGTTATTCGAATATGTCGGCAAGCTTTAAAGCGAGGCCCATATCGCCTTCAATTTTTAACTTTCCCATCATGAACGCCATTTGTGGATTTAAAGATCCATCAATTAGTCCTTCAAAATTTTCCTGAGATAATACAAACGTCACATCTGCATCTAGATCATTATTGGATACGGATGGCGGGGTTACTGTTGCATCAATATGAATTACTCCCTCGTCAGTAAGGTCAAATTTTACTTTTTTATTTAAATCCGTAACACCGGCCGTTTTTTCTATGATCAGTTTTGTATTGTTTTCAAGGCTCATTTTCTTATCCTTTAGATAATTGTCCAATTTTACCAATTATTTCTCAATTCCCTTAAGGCTATAAAAACTTCCTTTTCGGAAGGGTTTTCCGGCAGGTCGGGAAATGACTTTCTAAGTTCGCTAATAATGGCAGGATTTTTTAATCTGAGAAAGCTATTAATATTTCTTTCGTCTTTCATTGTGGAAATAAATGCATCATGAGGACTTTGTTTTTCCAAATTTTTTAAATAGCTTTTTGCGGATTCATTATTGGGTTCACGGTCTAAAGTAAACTCAAGATTATTAATGATATAATCATGACCGGGATATATTTTTGTCTCATTAGGTAATTTTGAAAGTTGTTGATCAAATGTATTAAAAAGATCATCTGGATTTCCACCGAGTTTACAATGACCAACGCCGGCGTTAAACATAGTGTCACCGCAAAATAAAGAAGGTGTTTTTTCGTCTGATAATAAGCATATGTGACTGTCGGTATGACCTGGCGTGTCTAAAACTTTGAAAGAAACGGAACTGCCTATTTTTAATTGATCACCGGCATTTAAACCTTTGTCAACATTAGGTATTTTTCCCATTGCACCGGTATGTGAAAAAAGCGTGGCGCCCGTTTTTTCTCTAATTTCTTCATTTCCGCCAATATGATCCCAATGATCATGCGTATTTAGTATGGTTGTGATTTTAAAATTATTTTTTTTTGCAGCGTCAAGGCAGCGATCTACATCTAGCGGGTCAATGACCATGGCTTCACGGCTTTTTTCACAAGCGATAAGATAATGAAAGTTTCTTAATCGGTTATCGGCGTATAGCTGTTTAACAATCATGTATAACCCCTAATCATTTTTAGGTTCATACGAGCCGACTTTTTGGAAGGTTTAAATTAAGGCATGTCCCTTCACCGGGGGCGCTA
>NZ_CBFIEP010000051.1:0-2220 GCF_965661635.1 Pseudemcibacter sp.
ACCAAGATTATAGTCCCTTTATGAAAAAAACCACTGATTTGAAAATACCTAGCTTTGATATTGAACGTTCATTAGGCGCACCAGACGCAATTATTTGCGGTGTTGATGAGGTGGGGCGTGGCCCCCTTGCCGGCCCGGTGGTTACGGCTGCCGTCCTCCTTGATCCTGGAAATATTCCCCACAGCTTAAACGATTCAAAAAAGTTGAGTGCTAAAAAACGTGCCCTTATTTCAAAAGAGATACTCGCCACCGCAGAATGCGCTTTCGGTGAGGCAAGTTTAGAAGAGATTGATGAGCTTAATATCCTGCATGCAACCATGCTCGCGATGCATCGCGCGGTCGCAAATTTACCCCGAAAAGTAGATCATATTCTGGTAGATGGAAACCGACTTCCCCAATTCGACGCACCCGCGTCGGCCATCATAAAAGGGGACCAAAAGTCCGTTTCAATCGCGGCAGCATCGATAATTGCCAAAGAAAAACGCGATTTATTAATGAAAAAATTGCATGAAATGCATCCAGAATATGGTTGGAATCAAAATTCTGGATATGGTACCAAGATGCATATGGAAGCACTAAATCTAGTGGGTCCGAGTCGTTTTCACCGAAAGTCATTTGCGCCAGTTCGTAACCTAATGGCTCAACAACACCCCTTAAATGACTGATTCCACATAAAAAAATACTTGACGTGATTCGCCAAATGACTCATGATTCCTGTCATAACCACTTTATAATAATAAAAACAAGAAGCGAATGGCATGAAAAAAACAAAAAGAAAAACGGCTGGGAAAAAGAACCATACCGAATTACCCATTAATACGATCCTTAAAGGTGATTGTATTGAACTGATGAACAGCTTACCTGAGAAATCAGTGGACGTAATCTTTGCTGATCCTCCCTATAATATGCAACTTAAAGGCGAACTTCATCGTCCGGATAATTCACACGTCGACGCTGTAAATGACGAGTGGGATCAATTCGCCGGCTTTGATGTTTATGACAAATTCACACGTGAATGGCTAACGGCTGCCAGACGTGTTCTTAAAGACAGCGGTACAATTTGGGTGATCGGCTCATACCATAACATTTACCGCGTTGGTTCCATCCTTCAAGATATTGGATATTGGGTGCTAAATGACATTGTTTGGCGTAAAACCAACCCAATGCCTAATTTTCGCGGCACGCGCTTTACCAATGCCCATGAAACGCTTCTTTGGTGCAATAAGGGCGAAGGATTTAATAAATACACCTTTAACTATGAAGCCATGAAAGCCTTTAACGACGATGTTCAAATGCGTTCTGATTGGACGTTGCCAATTTGCTCAGGAAAAGAACGTCTTAAGGTAAACGGCCATAAAGGCCATAGCACTCAAAAACCAGAAGCACTTCTTTACCGCGTTCTTCTGTCATCGACCAATAAAGGCGACGTTGTCCTTGACCCCTTCTTCGGCAGCGGCACAACGGGCGCCGTTGCAAAACGCATTGGTCGTCATTTCATCGGCTGTGAACGCGAAGATAAATATATCTCGCTTGCCACCAACCGCATTAACGCTATAGAGCCGCTTGGCGATGAAGAACTCGAAGTAACACCCGCAAAACGTTCGCTACCACGTGTCGCTTTTGGAACTCTGATTGATAACGGCATGATTAAGCCTGGAACAATGCTTTATGGACCAAACAAACGTCACATGGCAAAGGTACGCGCCGACGGCACACTAATCAGCGCCGATAATAAAGGATCCATCCATCAGGTCGGCGCTAAAGTACAAGGCGCACCAAGCTGCAATGGCTGGACATACTGGAACATCGAAGTAAACGACAATCTCGTTTCCATCGATAACCTCCGCGCAGAAGTCCGCGCCCTAATGAATTAAAAAGATAATGAGTAAGTAATCGTAAAGGAATAATAAAAATACATATATTATCTTCCCCGATAATATAAACTGGGAACAAATGTTTCAAACCCGCTAAAGTCTTCTTTAGCGGGTTTTTTATTTACATTTCATTGATAATGGGAAAATGCATTTTAAAGGTTGTGCCTTTACCACGCATCATTCCTTATATATTCAAAAATAATAAACTAATACGTTATGAATTTTAAAATATATTTTTATACGTTAAAACCCTACCTATTGGACGGAATTATGATATAAATTTTTAAACATTTAAAGGTTTTATCTATGGCAATTCTTATTCTACTTAACCAAGTTGACCCAACTT
>NZ_CBFIEP010000052.1:0-2030 GCF_965661635.1 Pseudemcibacter sp.
GAACGGTTCCACCTTCTTTAAATAATGTTTCAATCGTGTTGCGGCGCGCCATAAAATCTTGGCTCAAATCACCAAACGTTTGCGCAGTTCCAAGCCCTACAGCGGGGATCATTTCACCCGTCGCCGGAATTTTACGGTGCAATAATTCACCTGATTGCGCACGAGCAACACTTCCAAGTCCACTGGTCGCCAACACTCCGGCTCCTGCTGCTGCACCTGTTAATTTTAAAAAGTCTTTTCTAGTAATGTTACTCATTGTTTATTCCTTATAAATTCGTGATAAAATCGACCATACGTTTACGTTCGGCTTGCGAAGGAAGACGTCCGCGCAATGCGCCAACGTTATCAACCACATGATAATCATTAATAGTACCAGGTATAATGACTGTAACATCTTCATGACCTAGGATATATTTTAAGAAAAACTTACCCCAACTATCAACGCCGAAATCTTTTGCCCATTCCGGAATATCAAGCCCTGCACCTGCCGTTGGGCCAAACAAACGACCACGGGCAAATGGTACATTGACCATAACGGCCACGCCATGCTCGCGCGCAGCAGGAAGAACACGATTTTCAATGGATTGATTAAGAAGATTATAATGACACTGAATAAAATCGATTTTATTGTTTTCGATTACTTTTGCTGCTTCCTCATTTTGGCTATCACGGAAATGAGTAATGCCAACATATTTTACTTTGCCTTCATCGCGCAAGCCATTGATGGTTTCAAGATGAGCTTCCGTATCACGTAGGTTATGAACCTGAAGAAGTTCCATCTTATTGGTACGCAGATCTTTAAACGATTTATTATTTTGATCTATGCCTGCCTGCTTACCCTGAATACTAATTTTAGTGGCTAAAAAACATTGATCACGCATACCTAATTCATCAAGTGCTCTACCAACGACTTGTTCCGCGTCGCTATATGTAGGTGACGTATCAATTACCGTCGCGCCTTCTCGAAAAAGGGCAGCAATTGCATTTTTACGTTGATTAAAATCTTCACTTAAATCACCAAATGTCATCGCCGTGCCAAGCCCAACCGCCGGGATCATTTCACCGGTTGAATGAATTTTGCGGTGCAGTAAATCACTTGATTGTGCACGTGCCACACTGCCTAATCCTGTCGACGCCATTGCGCCAGCCGCTGCCGCCGCACCCGTAAGCTTTAAAAATTCTTTTCTTGTTAAATCAGACATTAGTTTCTCCGTATTTTAAATCTATTCTTAAGTGTTATTTTGTTCTTGAATTTTTTCTTGTTCTTCGTGGCTCTTGCCTAGCTTCCATCCCATTATACCCCAAATTGCAGCGATAGGCACACCGACCATGGCGATCTTACTCATGGATAAACCTAAGCCACTATTTAACATATTATAAAACCAACTATTCGCAACGTCGCCACCGCGGAACACAACCGTATCAATAAAGTTCTTCGCCTTATATTTTTCTTCGCGACTAACCACACTGAAAAGATTTTCACGGGACGGAACAAACATTCCATATTCTGATGCACGCCTCAAAGTTTGGAAAATAATAAAGACCCCAATTGTTGGCGATATTGCGAGCAATATAAACCCAAAAACTGTGATAATCGGCAATATAATGATGCCACCTTTAATACCGTAATTTGAAAGCACAGGCCCCGCAACAAAGACTTGAAAAATCAAAGCACCAATTGAGACATAAAGATCAATCATCCCAAAAATCTGCACTCTTTCATCTGTATCTGTATAATTGGAATATATCATGTCCCCTTGTTGGAAATAAGCAAATGTTGCAGTAAGGGACAAAAGGAACACCATTCCGGTAACACCCATCAAATATCGTGATTTGAATATTTCTATCAAACCATCAAGCATACCGCCGCCGATTGCCTTTTCATTTTCAACATTCGCCGCCCCTGGCGCTTCTTTTCGTAAACTTACTAATTTGAAAATACAAAAAATTGAAAAAGATAAAACCACCGCAGAAATTAACAGCAAACTTTCCGTACCTAAACTATCCGTCAAGAAAGTAACAATGCTAGG